>JAGRLM010000009.1:0-357 GCA_020441795.1 Nitratireductor sp. | reverse complement strand
GGATTCAACATAGCCCGCATAGACGGGCCTGGTCAGAATGTCGGTGATGCGCTGGTTGCGGATTTCACCATTGGGCAGATCGCCGGGGTAATCAGGATGGGCTTCGAGGAAGCGCTTGACCTCAACTTGTGAATCAAATCGGCCGGAGGCAAAGCCTTCCAGAGCTTCTTGTAGGATCGACGCGAAGGGCTCATTGCGAACCAGCATGTTGCCGTTCCCCGAGACGCGCTGATAGCGATAGCCGATCGGGCAGGCAAAAGGCCAATAGCCATTCATCAAACGCGCCCGCATACGGTTGACGGTTTGCTCGGCATTCTTTTGCCGCTGATGTTGCGACACGCTGGCCAGCATGTTCTC
>JAGRLM010000095.1:5273-7707 GCA_020441795.1 Nitratireductor sp. | reverse complement strand
CGACCTGGTTGAGCGCGTTCTGGCCCGTCGTTGCATCCAGTGTCAGGAGAACGGTGTGGGGCGCTGTCGGATCCTGCTTTCTCAGCACGCGAATGATCTTTTCCAGTTCTGCCATCAGCTCGGTCTTGTTCTGCAATCGACCGGCCGTGTCCATCAGCATCACGTCATGGCCTTCATCGCGGGCGCGCGTCCAGGCGTCGAAGGCAAGCCCTGCCGCGTCAGCACCGATCTCGCGGGCAATCACCGGGGAACCGGTGCGTTCGCCCCAGATTTTCAGCTGCTCGATGGCCGCTGCCCGGAAAGTGTCGCCTGCAACCAGAAGCGTTGAAAATCCTCCGGCCTTGAGCTTTGCCGAAAGTTTGCCGATTGTCGTTGTCTTGCCCGAGCCATTGACGCCAACCACCAGGATGACATGTGGCTGGTGGTCGAGATCAAGTTCCAGCGATCTCGCGACGGGGGACAGGACGCTTTCAATCTCGCCAGCCATGATGGCCCGCACTTCCGCGTCGGTGACATCCTTGCCGTAGCGCTGGTCCGACAAGGCGTCCGTTACGCGCATGGCTGTCTCAATGCCGAGATCAGCCTGGACCAGTATGTCCTCCAGTTCCTGCAATGTATCTTCATCGAGCTTGCGCTTTGTGAAGACGGCGGCAATATTTTCACCCAGCGCCTGCGACGAGCGGGACAGTCCCTTGCGCAATCTGGCGAACCAGCCCGTCTTTTCGCCACCGGGCTTTGCTTCATCACCATCCGGTATGGACTTTGTATCGCCCTCATCGCCCGCGCTCTTTCCGTCCAGCGCAACCTTTCCCTTGCGGGGTCGTGTCGGCATGTCTGCGGAAGTAACGGGTGCCGGTGGTGCTGAAGGTTCGACGGTCGATGGTGACTTTGCTGGCCTTGCTGCCCGGTCTCGCTTGTCTTGCTTGTCTGGCTTTTCAGCCTTGCCAGGCTTGGCAGGTTTTGCAGTTTCGGTTGAGCTGACCGGCTTGGACGGCTTGCCGTGTTTCGCGGGCACTTTTTCCGGGGCAGCAGGCGGTTGCGGGGTTTTTGCGACCTCCTCGACTGGAGCTTCAACCGCCAATGTTTCTGCGACCTGCGGCTCTATTGCCTCTGGTGCCGGCAAGGTTTCCGGGGCTTCCTCCTCACGCGGCGCGCTCCTGCCGAAGGAGAAAATCCGCTTGAAAAATCCGGGCTTCTTGTCGCTCATGCTGGGTCTTTCCTGATTGCAACCGCAAATCACGCTGCGCCGGCGACATTTCCGACGGTTTCTGCGATCAGTCTCTTGCCGTCATGCCCGGTTATGCTGGCAAAAACAACCTCGCCTTCGGGGGCGTCATGCAATTTCACCGGTGTGAACTGGCCGATGCGGCCAAGTCCTTCACGCTCGACCAGTACCGGCAGGGTCTTGCCCGTCATGGCATCAAGGTGGGCAAGAAAGGCTGCATCGCCCTTTTGACGAAGCTGTGCCGCCCGCTCGCGTATCACCGGCTTTTCAAGCTGCGGCATTCGTGCGGCAGGCGTTCCGGGCCTTGGCGAAAACGGGAACACATGAAGGTGTGTCAGGCCGCATTCATCAACCAGCGACATTGAGGCATGTGCCATCTCTTCCGTTTCTGTCGGGAAACCGGCAATGAGATCGGCCCCAAAGGCCATGTCAGGCCGCAGCTTGCGCACGGTTTCACAGAAACGGATCGCGTCGTCACGTGAATGTCGCCGCTTCATGCGCTTGAGGATCATGTCATCCCCATGCTGGAGAGACAGGTGCAGATAGGGCAGGAACCGCTCCTCATTGGCGATTACCGCAAGCAATTCATCATCAACCTCGATTGAATCGATGGACGACAGGCGCAAGCGCGGCAGTTGCGGTACATGATGAAGGATTGAGGCAACCAGTGCTCCGAGCCTCGGCTGCCCGGGAAGGTCCGCGCCCCATGATGTCGTATCGACGCCGGTCAGTACCACTTCACGATAGCCGTTGTCGGCAACCCGGCGGACCTGCTCGACGACCTCTCCCATCGGCACGGACCTGGAATTTCCCCGACCGAACGGGATGATGCAGAAGGTACAACGGTGATCGCAACCATTCTGGATCTGAAGGAAGGCGCGTGCGCGCCCTTCAATTCCGTCGACCATGTGCGCAGCGGTTTCGCGCACGCTCATGATGTCGTTGACACGAACCTTCTCGCTGCTGTTGACGCCGAAATCAGGCAAGGCGCGATAGGCGGAGGCATGCAGCTTGTCATCGTTGCCGATGACGAGATCAACTTCTTCCATAGCTCCGAAGGTTTCTGCTTCGGTCTGGGCTGCGCAGCCGGTCACGATGATGCGTGCATCGGGGTGCTCGCGACGTGCCTTGCGGATGGCCTGGCGCGCCTGCCTTACGGCTTCGCCGGTAACGGCGCAGGTATTGACGATGATCGCACCACCCGAAACC
>JAGRLM010000095.1:0-5185 GCA_020441795.1 Nitratireductor sp. | reverse complement strand
CGCCTGCGGTGGTGTCCGGCTTGATGGTCACGAAACCGGCTCCGCTTCCCGCTCGAACTTGCCAGTGGCCGGGTCAAGTGTACCAGCAAATTCGAACTCGGCAGGCCCGGTCATGATGATGTGGCGGTCCTCGCGCCATTCGACCTGCAACTCACCGCCGGGAAGCACAAGCGTGGCGGCATTGTCGGTCAGGTCCTTGCGGACAGCGCAGGCCAAAGTGGCGCAGGCAGCCGATCCGCAGGCAAGCGTTATTCCGGCACCGCGCTCCCAGGTGCGCATGACGATACGGTCACGCGCCACCACCTGGGCAATGGTGATGTTCGCCCGATCTGGAAAAACGGGGTGGTTTTCCAGCAACGGACCGAAGCGAGCAAGATCATAGTCCCAGACATCCTTCTTCACCCAGAAGACCGCATGGGGATTGCCCATGCTGGCGACGCTGGGCGTATGCAGGACAGGTGCGTCTATGGGGCCGATCTGCAATTCGATGCCGCGGGTATCGTAAAACTCCTCGGCAAGCGGGATATCGCGCCATCCGAAGCGCGGAACACCCATGTCGACGGAGATGAGACCGTCATCAGCAATTTCTGCCGGGACAAGGCCTGCCTTCGTCACGAATTTGTAGGCATTGCACCCGTCCTGTTCGTGCAGCCACTGGACGACGCAGCGGGTTCCGTTGCCACAGGCCTCGGCTTGCGATCCGTCGGAATTCAGGATCCGGATATTGTAGTCGTGGCCGCCTGCCTCCGGGTCGCGCACTTCCATGATCTGGTCAAAGGGGATGGCATCAGGCCTTGCCAGCGAAATTGCAGCATCGGCAGTGATCATGTCCTTGCGACCGCGCATGTCGGCAACAATGATCTTGTTGCCGATTCCGTTCATTTTCACGAAGGGTATGCGGTTGTCGGTCATGGCAGCTTCCACGAAAGGTTCGAACTGCTTTTAATGTGGTGCCGTGCGGAATGCAAAACAATCGGCGGTCCTTTCATACGATCATTTGCTCACCCGGCAGCAGGGGACGGAAACGGTCGGCTGCAACATCGTGTTTCTTGCAGGCTCGGGCGAGGTCTTCCGCCGGAGCAGTGATTGCTTCATCGGTCAGGCGAAACGTGCCCCAATGATGCCCGGCTGCATATTCGGCGCCACAGAGCTTCATGCCCAAAACGGCTTCTTCCGGATTCATGTGCTGACCTTTCATGAACCAGCGCGGCTCATAGGCACCGACAGGCAGGATGGCGAGACGAAAGCCGCCATGTTTTTCACCGGCAGTCCGGAAATTGCGACCCTCATGAAAGCCGGTATCGCCAACATGATATATCCTGCCCAGTGGTGTATCGATAACAAAGGCCGCCCATAGTGCCATTCGCCGGTCGCGTATTCCTCGTGCCGACCAGTGATGGGCAGGCTCGAAATGAACCTTGATGTCGCTGGCAACATCATGCGCATCGCCCCAGTCGCCGATGATGGTTCTTGCGGATATGCCTGCGCGGCTGAGGATCGTGTCATTGCCAAGCGGCGTCACGACAAGCGGGTTGTCGCGCTCGACCAGTTTTCGCAATGTAGCGATATCCATGTGGTCGTAGTGATTGTGCGACAAAAGGATGGTGTTGATCGGCGGCAGGGCGTCAAATTCCACGCCGGGCGGATTGACGCGCGCTGGTCCCGCGAATGAAAGCGGGCTTACCCGCTTCGAATAGACCGGGTCAGTGATGATGTTCTGGCCAGCGACCTGCAAGAGCATGGTGGCATGTCCGATCATGGTAAGGGTGATACGGTCGTCAGTGCCCTTCAGGGGTGGTTTATTACCATGATGCGGACTTGGCCATTGCTTCGGCCATGGGTCGGGCTTGTTGGCGAACCGCCATTTCAGGAGATCGGAAACATTGCCCGGTGGTACGCCCTGCGGGTTGAAGAAGGCGGTGCCGTCAAAGTGGTCACTGGGCGGCCCTGAATAATATGGATTCTTGCGCATTCGTGTTTGATTTCTTTCGGTAAAATTGAGTTCTCTTCATTAGCGAACAATTCACCAAAGATAGAACCTGCAATTGGAATTTCACGGAATTGACCGGAGATTCACAAAATTCCTGCAAAACTTCGGCTCGGGCGAGAAACAAGAGCGCTGCAAGTAGCGCCAATAACGCAACTCGAAGTGAGGCAGGACCCCAATGCGCGATCTGGCAACCGGAAATATCATCACCGACTGGAAAGATCACCATGCCGAACTGTTTGGCAGGCATTCCCTGCATTTGCAGCATTCGCTCGACAGTTCGGAATTGTTCACCAATGAGGCCTTGGCAAAGCTGATCGACAATTCGCCGCGCAATACCTATCACGTCAATACGCGCAGTTCAGGTCCGGATGGCAAGCGCAAGCGCCGCGAAGGCGAGTTCGGCAATCTCAGCGGCAAGGAGATCCTGGAGGCTGTTGCCACGGGTGATATCTGGATCAATCTTCGTGCACCGCAGCTTGCCGACAGGCGCTACGGCGAATTGCTCGAAGAGATGTATCGTGAATTTGAAGCGCGTGTTCCAGGGCTTTCGACCTTCCGCCACCTGACCACGATCCTGATTTCCTCGCCCGGAATTTATGTTCCCTATCACGTCGATGTTCCGGGCCAGATGCTGTGGCAGATCAGGGGGCGCAAGCGGGTATGGGTATATCCGGCTGAGCAGCCGTTCATGCCGCAAGCAGCGCTTGAAAAGCTCATACTTGGCGAGTTCCATGAAACGGATATGCCCTATCATGACTGGTTCGACGAAATGGCGACAGTCTATGACCTGGAACCAGGCTGGATGTTGCACTGGCCGCTCAATTGCCCGCATCGGGTGGAAAACCATGACAGCGTCAATGTGTCAGTGACAACGGAACATTATACCCGCGCGATCAGAAACTCATATGGTGTGAACTATGCCAATGGACTGCTGAGAAAGGCTGGTTTCAGCCGCCTTGAACAGCAGAAATCCGGCCTTGTCATGCTGGCCAAACTGGCGCTTGCGGCCGGGGTCAAATTTTCCGGCATCCGCAACAAGGCGTCCAAACCCTATCTCATCGACTTTCAGGTTGATCCGGCATCCCCTGACAGTGTCAAGGATATCGCTCCATACGAATTGCGGATGTAGGGGCGTGAAAATGTCAGCAGTCATGGCAAAAACCGCAGTCTTTCGATCCGAGGACGCCGACATCGTGGCCGAAGGCGATGCGAAATCGCTCAATCGTACCGCCATTTCCCTGGTGCGAACGCTCGCGGGAATGCGGGAGATCGAGACCGAATGGCGCAAGCTTGAAGACGAAAGTGGTGAAGCATGCCTTTTTCAATCCTTTGACTGGTGTGTGAATTTCGCGCTTCATGCCAAGGGGCGAGAGCAGGATGATTTTCGTATTTTCACGCTTCGACGCAACGGCAAGCTCAAGGCCGTATTGCCGCTCGCAATTCGTCTGAACCAGGGCATCAAGGTGCTCACCGGCATGACAGAACCGTTCCAGCAATATACCGATATGCTGGTTGCGGGCGGTGAAAACCCGGAAACGGTTTTCCGCACAATGCTGCCGGCCTTGAAGAATGCCGGTGCCGACTATCTGCATCTTGGCCAGGTTCGCAAATCCAGCCCGCTGGGAAGGGCGGTTTCAGGAAGCCTCAAGCCGTCAGGCGAAGTGGATGGCGCACCCTATGTCCAGCTTTCCGACTGGCCGGATTTCGAAACCTATTTTCAGAGCGTCAAGGCGAAGACCCGCAAGAACATGCGAAATGCCCGCAACCGGCTGGAGCGTGACGCACCGGTCACGCATCTCGTGGCACGCGGTGGGTCGGTCCTTACTGAAGTCATAGACCGGTCATTCGAGGGGCGCGAGGCATGGCTGGAACGACAGGGGCTGACCTCAAGAGCCTTTCGTGACAGTGGCTTTGCCGGGTTCGTCAGCCGGTTCAAGGATCCGGAATTGACCGGAATTGAAACCGTTGCCTTTTCGCTGCAGCATGGCGACAAGCCAATTGCAGACCAGTGGGGCTTCATCCACAAGGGACGCTACTACGCCTTCATTGCCGGTTGGGATCAGGCCTATGAAGAGTCCAGCCCCGGCAAGCTGCATCTGGGCAATATCATCGAGGCTTGCTACGAGGCCGGGCTCAAGACTGCCGATTTCATGATTCCTGCAGCGCGCTACAAGTTTACCTGGGCCAATGATGCGACGCCGGTCTGCGATTATGTGATGCCGCTCACCCTGCGCGGGCGCATTCACAACACATTGTGGCTGAACCTCATCCGTCCGCTGGCAAAGCAGGTCGCCTATGCGATGCCAGCCGGGCTGAGGTCGTTGCTGTTTCGGATCGTGATGCCCAGCAAGGAATGACGGCCCGCACTTGACTTTGCGGCCTGTTTCGGGTTTATCGCGGCTATCTCTGAACCGAGACCAGTATCCAGACGCCGACCGGGGCGGGAGTAATCCTACCCGGAGGTCAACACCCGACAGCGCGATGCGCCCTCGGGTGCAAAATGCTTTTGGGTTTGCTGGCGGTTCGAAACGGAACGATTTTCCGGAAAAGATGCTGGCTCCTGCCGCATGTTTCCGGTTCGACAGGGAAGCGCAATGTTCGAATCGCTATCAGAGCGGCTCAGCGGAATTTTCGAAGGCCTCACCCGGCGCGGTGCATTGTCCGACAAGGATGTGCAGGCTGCGCTTCGGGAGGTGCGTCGTGCGCTGATCGAAGCTGATGTCGCGCTGGATGTCGTTCGCGACTTTACCGACAGGGTGCGCGAAAAGGCAGTTGGTGCCGAGGTCGTCAAGTCGGTCACGCCCGGCCAGATGGTCGTCAAGATCGTCCATGACGAACTGATCGAGATGCTGGGATCGCAGGCCCAGGCAATTGATCTCAATGCGCCGGCTCCCGTTGTCATCATGATGGTCGGCCTGCAGGGGTCGGGCAAGACAACGACATCCGCCAAGATCGCGAAGCGACTGTCAGAGCGAAACCGGGCCAAGGTGCTGATGGCGTCGCTCGATACACGTCGACCGGCTGCGCAGGAGCAGTTGCGCCAATTGGGCGAGCAGACTTCCATCGACACGCTGCCGATCATTGCCGGTCAGTCGCCGGTTGATATCGCCGGGCGCGCGGTTCAGGCAGGCAAGCTGGGTGGCTATGACGTAATCATCCTGGATACGGCTGGCCGCACGCATATCGACGAGCCGC
>JAGRLM010000094.1 GCA_020441795.1 Nitratireductor sp. | reverse complement strand
CCTACTGGTTTGCAATCCTGCTGGCAGTGAACCTGCAAACCTCGTTCCTGACGCCGCCATTCGGCTTCGCGCTGTTTTACATGAAGGCAGTCGCGCCGCCCGAGATCAAGATCCAGCACATCTATCGCGGCATCATACCCTTCGTGCTGATCCAGATTCTTGCAGTCATTCTGGTCATGACATTCCCTGAATTGGCTTTGTGGCTTCCAAGGACGCTATTGGGTTGATTGAGCAACTACCGCTCGCAAGTCCGGTCCCCCGCCACGGCGGGGGATCGCATATCCAGTGAAAAGACCAGCCGTGACCGGTTCTTTTTGATGCTTGAAAAATTAGCTTTACTGCCTTGAAGGCTTTCCAAATTTCCTAATTCATGCATTAATGTATGCATTGTTTGAAGGAGAAATCAGGTGCTTTCCGAGCTGAAGCCCACACGGGTCGAAGATGCCTATTTGCGACTGAAGGACGAAATCCTGCAAAACCGGATGCCACCGGGCTTTCAGGCGCCGGAGCCTGAAATTGCGCTTCATCTGGGCATGAGCCGCACGCCGGTGCGTGAGGCGCTGATCCGCCTGGAAAACGAAGGCCTCGTGCGCCTGATCCCACGGCGCGGCGCGCTTGTTTTGCCAGTCTCCGCAGGTGACATGCGTGAAATCTACGAAATCCTCACTGCGCTTGAACCGGAAGCGGCCGCAAGCCTTGCCCGCAAGAAACCCGATGCGGGCAGTCTGCAGGAACTCGAGGCGATTACACTTGCCATGGAGTCTGCCCTTGCCAATGGCGACCTTGATGCCTGGGCGGATGCAGATGACAGGTTCCACCGCAAACTGCTTGCCATGCATGCCAATAATCGCATGACGAATTTCGTCAATACGCTGTTCGATCAGGTCCATCGGGCCCGCATGACGACCTTGCGCTTGCGCAAGCCGCCCGAACAATCTACCCGCGAGCACCGCGAAATCCTCGATCATATCATCGCGGGCGATGTCGAAAAGGCCCGCAAGAGCTTTCGTGCCCACCGGGAACGCGCTGCTGACGAACTGCTTTCCATTCTCGAATCCTATCGCCTGCCTGCATTGTAGGCACCCGCAAAACATCGAATTCCGGAGCCCAACCCATTGCCCAGCAAACATTTCCAGATCGCAGTGATACCGGGAGACGGCATCGGGGTGGACGTAACGCAATCCGCATTGTCGGTTGCCGCGCGCGCACTTGAAATCGCTGGCCTGCCGCCACTGGAATTGCGTCACATCGATGCCGGCGCCGGCTACTATCAAAGAACGGGGCGCGATATCGAGGAGAATGGTGAGGAAGCCGCCGGAGAGGCCGACGCTATCTTTCTCGGCGCAATAGGACTTCCCTCTGTCCGCAGTCGCGATGGCACCGAAATCTCGCCGCATCTGCGCCTTCGCGACCGCTACGGCCTCTATGCAGGCATTCGCCCCGTCAAGGCCTATCCTAATGCGCCGCGGCGTCTGGCTGACCCGCGTGCAGCAAACATCGATCTCGTTATCCTGCGCGAATCGACCGAAGGCCTGTTCTATTCGGCCGCCGTGCACGGGCGTTCACAGGCCATTGGCGACGAGGAGGTGCGCGACACGCTGCGCATTACCCGAACCGTCACGGAGAAACTGCACGACTTCGCCTTCAGCCTTGCCCGCAAACGCAAGGCGCGCGGTCTGCCCGGCAAGGTTACGTGCGTCGACAAGGCCAATGTCTTTGCCTCAATGGCATTCTTCCGCAAGATTTTCGACGAACGAGCCGAGGCATTTCCCGATATCGAACGCGGATACAATTATGTCGACGCACAGGCTCTTGATCTCGTGCGCAAGCCGTGGGAAGCCGACATTCTGGTTATGGAAAACATGTTCGGCGACATTCTTTCAGACCTTGCAGGCGGCCTGGTTGGCGGCATGGGAATGGCAGCCTGCGCCGAGATCGGTGACAGTCACGGCCTGTTCCAGCCTGCCCATGGCAGCGCTCCCGACATCATGGGCAAGGACATGGCCAATCCGTTGGCTGCGGTTCTTTCGGCGGCCTTGATGCTGGATTATCTTGCAGACCAGAACGCCAGCGATGCCCTGCGCCAAGCCGCGCAACTGATCGATGATGCTGTGCTGTCCGGTTTTACAAAGAATCGGCTACGCCCGATGGAATTTGGCGGGGACATGGGAACAAGCAGCATGGATACCGAACTTCTCGCCCTGCTTGCTGAAACCGCCAGGCAGCCCTCAACTCACGGACAGGACCGATAGATGCTGGTGATCTGGGTGGAATTCATCATCAAGCCAGGCTTTGAAATGGCATTCCTCGACGCTGTTCGCGTCCAGGCAGCCAATTCGCTCGAAGGCGAGGAAGGCTGCACCGTTTTCGATGTGGTGCGCGATCCCGCTCGCGCTGACCGTATCCTTCTTTATGAGGTCTATCACGACGCAGCCGCTTTCGATCTGCATCTGGCAACGCCGCATTTTGCCAATTTCGACGCTTTGGTAGCGCAGATGGTCAGCGCCAAGAAAGTTGAAAAGCTGGAACTTGATCGCCACGGAAAATGAAAATGCAGCTTCGTGTCGCCATCGCAGGTCTTGGCTATTTCTCGCAGTTCCATCTGGCAAGCTGGCAGAAAATTCCCGAAACCTGCGTCGCCGGCGTTTTTGATGCGGACGCTGCCCGTATTGCCGAAATCGCCCGAAAGGCCGATGTTCCGGGCTTTGCCTCGCTCAAGGATATGCTCACCGCACTTGATCCCGATATTCTCGATATCGTTACCCCACCCCCGACCCATGCCGCTTTCATCGAGGAAGCAGCCCGACCCG
>JAGRLM010000093.1 GCA_020441795.1 Nitratireductor sp. | reverse complement strand
CCGAGCAGCCTTGCGGGGCGTGCGGAAAACAGCCGGTTGGCAATCATTGCCGGGTCGGCAAAGGAATCACGAACCGCCGCAGCAAAACCGGCTTCAGCGGCGTCAAAATCTGAATTGGCTGCAATCATTGCCGCAAGGATCGAATGGTTAGCAGCGAAATTGTAAAGCTCGCCCGTCATGAATGTCGAAAAGCCGGTGACAATACCCCTTTCCAGCCTGACCCATTTCGAGTGGGTTCCCGGCATGCATGCTGCAACCCCCGCGCTGAAGATTTCCGGCCTGTGCATCGCAGCACCCAATAGCTGGGTTTCCTCGCCACGCATCACATCGGGTGATCGGGAATTGCGCTGTGCAATTCCGGGCAGGATATGCACCGGCCGTGAAATACCCGGCACCCTGGCGGCTCTTTCAGGCAATCCGCTCAAACTGGCAGGCAGGTCGAGATAGGGCGCTTCATGCCAACCCTGGCGTGAGCCTGCCATGCCGCAGACCATGACCGGCAGATCGGTGTCGGCACCCAGGCTCGCCAGATGGGATTCGAGCACGGTGGAAAAGCCGTCGGGTGAAGTATGAATCATTCCCTCATGGCTGCGCCGCTCCGCCAGGACCGCGCCATCGCGATCGAGCATCCAAATTCGAAAGTTGGATGTTCCCCAGTCAACGATGGCATAGCTTGCCTGCATGGTTCTACCCCGTCACGACTACGCCGGCATCAACCACCAATGCCTGGCCCGTCATCATTCGTGATGTTTCGGATGCCAGGAAAAGCGTTGGCGAAACCATGTCCAGCGGCTCGATTTCCTGCTTCAGGCACTGCCGCTCCAGATGTCCGGCGAGACCTTCGGGCGTGACCCACAAATCGCGCTGGCGCTCCGTCAGCACCCAGCCCGGCATCAGCGCATTGACCCTGATATTGTCCGGCCCCAGTTCACGCGCAAGGCCCCGGGTCAGACCGGTAATGCCTGCTTTTGCTGAAACATATGCGGGATAGCCGGCATTGCCCATCATGTAGGAAATGGAGGAATAATTGATGATCGAACCACCCCCGGCAGCGCGCATTCCCGGTGCCACGGCCTGTGCTGCAAAGAAGTGATGGCGAATATTCACATTCATCATGTGATCCCAGCCTTCGGGGTCGAGATCTTCCAGCTTGTGGCGGTTGTCCCATGCAGCATTGTTGACGAGGACCGTAACCGCGCCATGAGCCTTTGCCGATTGTTCCAGCGCATGTTTCAGTGCGGCAATGTCGGTAACATCGCAGGGCAGAAAGAGCGGCCTGTTGCCATATTCGTTTTCAAGCCGGTCACACAAGGCTGTCGCATCGGAGCGCTGGACAAAGGCTACCTTTGCGCCTTGCGAGACAAACCCCTCGGTCAGGAATTCGCCAATGCCGGAGCCGCCTCCGGAAATGAATACCGATTTGCCTTCAAGGTCTGTAAATCTCGCTGGCAGTTTCATCATGCTGCTTCTCCCGCCGGATTGATGGCAATGGCCAGCCCTGTCTGGGCGTAAAGGGCCGGAAGGGTGATGCCGACTATTGCCAGTGTCGAGCCATCGACGACATACCCCTCGCCCCATAGTGGATTGTCATGTGTACGATTTGCCTTGCGCACCATTTCTGACGCAAACTGCATGGTCACACGATATTGCATGTTCGGGTCAAGCCCACCAATGGTGACCCTTGGCGGCACCGTCGAGCGCGGCCTGTCGAGCTGGGTCAGCACGAGACGCCCGCGCTTGCGGTCCGCCGATATCGCGGCTGCCCCAAGCAATTGCGGATCGATGGTGCGAATACGACTGAACAGGCCGGTATGCCAGATCTCACGGTCGGCCTTGTATCGGGCAATCGCGTCACGGATGGTTTCGCGCTCGCTGTCGGGCATTTTGCGAAGATCAGCTTCGACGCCCATATGTCCGTAACTTGCTGCCAGAACCCGGAAGCCTGCATGCAATCCCCTGCCGGATGTATGGCTCCATTGCGGTCCGATATGGGCACCCATGACCTCCGGTGGCAGAAAATATGAAAACCCGGTCTGGATCTTCATGCGTTCAACGGCATCATTGGAATCAGATGTCCAGAAACGATGAGTGCGCTGGAGTATTCCGTAATCGACGCGACCGCCGCCGGAGGCACAGCTCTCGATTTCCAGTTTTGGAAATGCCGCCAGCAGGCGATCCAGCAGCGCGTAAAGCGCTTGCGTCTGGCGTACAACAGTTGGCTTGCCGTTGCGGTCTCCCGGCAGCACCAGGTCGCGGTTCATGTCCCATTTGAGATAGGCTATCTGGTGATCATCAACGAGCTTGCCGATGCGCTCGAACAGATAATCCGAAACCAGGGGATTGGCGAGATCGAGCACGAGCTGGTTGCGGCCGGTCAGCTTGGGATACTGGCCAAGGCCCAGCGCCCAGTCTGGATGTTCCTCGAACAGGCGCGAGCGAGGATTGACCATTTCCGGCTCTACCCAGAGCCCGAATTCCATGCCAAGCGAGCGGACATGGCTCGCGATCGGTTCAAGGCCATCGGGATATTTGGCTTCGTCGGGATACCAGTCGCCAAGGCTGGATGTGTCGTCATTGCGGCCACGAAACCAGCCGTCATCGAGTACAAAGCGCTCTGCGCCAATATCGGCGGCGGCATTGGCAAGTTCGACGAGCGCTGAATGATCATGGGCAAAATAGATTGCTTCCCAGGTGTTGACGGTTACCGGGCGCGGCTTGGCGGGATCGGGAAGTTTGAGTACATGCGCACGGACGTGGGCGTGCAGCTTCTGCGACATGGCATTAAGCCCATGCGCAGAATGGGCAACGTAAAGCGGCGGCGTTTCCAGCGCCTCGCCAGGTTGCAGTGTCATCTCACCGCTGAACAGCAGCACGCCTGCCTGTATCTGTATATCGCCGGTCGGCATGCGTTCGAGGATGATGCGGTGGTTTCCGCTCCATCCCAGATGCAAGCCCATGCAGGCGCCCTGGTTGTCATTCGTGTTGCCTGTCAGGAGGACGATTCCCGGAAAAGCCTCGTGCGAAGTACGGCCACGGCGATTTTCGCGCTTGGTCAGGCCAAGCGGAATGGCGGCGCGCTCGATATCGAACTCGGCGCACCATCTGCCATGAAACGAAAGATGCTGGTCATATTCCTGGCCCGGTGTAATCGCCGGTGCAGCCAGCCAGTCGACGTCAAAAGGCGTGTCGCCGGTGTTGACGAGCCGCTTGGTGAAGGTCGCAACATCGCTTTGCGCGTCAATGCGGCAGGTAATCGCCAGGAACAGCGCGCGCTCTTCATCGGCCAGATTGAAGACAACGCCATCCTCGATCCGGTCATATCCTAGCATCCGAAAACGCCCGGCCCATCCCGGTGCCGAAATCGAACCGCGATTGCCGATCATCGCCGGATGTCCCAGAAAACCGCGACCGATTTCGGGATGCAGCGATATCGCCTCATTGGCGTCCAGGCTTGCATGAAGAACTGGCCTGCGCTGGCTTTCTACCAGACTTGCCAGGTCCGCAGCAGCCGCCAGGCGGGAACCGTGCCAGGCGAGCGCGGGCACTCCGTCCTCCCAGACAAAAACCAGCGTTGTTTCACGACCGTCGACTCGAACAATACCGGGTGTGTTTGCCACTGGTCAGCCTTTTGTCGCGCCGAGTGTAAGTCCGGCGATGAAGTGTTTCTGCATCAGGAAGAACATCAGCACCGGAGGCAGGGCCGCGACTATCGATCCTGCCGAGACCAGCTGCCATTGGGCAATATACTGGCCGTTGAGCGAAAACAGACCTGCGGTCACCGGCTGCACTTCCGGTCCCTGCGTCAGGACCGTTGCCCAGAAATATTCGTTCCAGATGAAAGTGAAAATCAGCACCGACAAGGCAGCGATGGCAGGCCGCATCAGCGGCAGGACAATGTGCCAGAAGATCCTGATCTCGCTCACACCCTCAACCCGAGCGGATTCAATGAGTTCGAACGGCAGGCCCTTGATGAAGTTGCGCATGAACAGGGTACAGAACCCGGTCTGAAAGGCGATGTGAAACAGGATCAGCCCGGAATAGGTGTTGTAGAGGCCGGTCTGCACGGTAAGGTCACGCACGGGAACCATGAGGATCTGGAACGGTACGAAATTGCCTGCCACGAACATGAAGAAGAGAAGAAGGTTCGACTTGAACTTGTAGACCGCAAGCGCAAATCCCGCCATGCAGGACAAGGTCACGGCGCCCAGCACAGTTGGCAATGTCACGAACATCGAATTGCGCATGTATTTCAGCATGGGCGTGTTGGAAAAGATTTCCAGATAATTGGTCCATGCGAATGTCGAGGGCATGCCGAAATAGTTTCCGGCTGCCAGGTCGCTTGACGACCTTATGGAGGTCACAGCCACCCCCATTAGCGGAAGCAGCCACAGGATGAGGGCCAATGGCAGGGCAATCGTGTAAAGCCATTGCGTTGTGCGAGCGGTCTTTTCTATCGGAATGGGAAACATCGCTTATACCCCGCTCTCGTCGCGAACCATCTTCCAGATGAAGCCGGTAATGAAGACCATCATGATGGCGAAGAGAATGACCGCGATTGCAGCGCCATAGCCCATGCGATAGCCATATTCTGACAGTGCCTGCTCATACATGTAGAAGGACAGGACCCGGCTTGAACCGAAAGGTCCGCCATCGGTCATGATCGAGACAATATCGAAGGAGCGCAGTGCGCCGATTACGGTCACGACAATGGCGATGAAAGTGGCTGGCCGCAATTGCGGCAGGATCACAAACCACAGCATTTTCCAGCCCTTTGCACCATCGAGGCGCGCTGCCTCGACCTGGTCAGGTGACACATTGTTGAGGCCGGTCAGGTAAAGGATCATGCAATAGGCTATCTGGGGCCAGAGACCTGCGGCTACCAGTGCGTAGGTGACATATTGGGGTTCGGCCAGAAAGGCGATGCCGGTGCCTGTCGCCCATTCGATCAGCTTGTAAAGGAGACCGAAATTCGGAGCATAGAACCAGGAGAAGATCAGACCAACCACGACCTGGCTGATGACAAAGGGGAAGAAGAACAGCGACTTGTATATCCGGATGCCGGTGACGGTCTGGTTGAGGAAGATCGCCATGAACAGGCCGGCAGGCACGGCCAGCATGAAGAAGACCAGCCAGATCACATTGTTCCATAGTGAGGTGTAGAAATTATCGTCGGCGAAGAGCTCGCGATAATTGTCGAGGCCGAGCCAGGTCTTGGCGCCCAATCCGTCCCAGTCATAGAAGGAAAGCCAGATCGAGGATATGATCGGGTAAATCACATAGAGCATGAACATGAACACGCCCGGCGCCAGGAAAAGCCAAGGTGCCAGCCGGCGCTGGTTGGTGCGCCACCAGGATTTTCCGGCGGGACGAGCCATCATATCATCAGCAGTGTGTGCCAAAACGTCCTCCCCAAGCCACGGAACCACAAGCAAGTACGCAAGACTTTTCCCCTCGGGCTCATTCCTCCAGCCAGACGGGAAAAGTCCGGGCGGCCATGACAGCCGCCCGGAAACGAACTTACTTGTAGATGCGCTGACGCGCCTTTTCGAGACGTTCCAGAATCTCGTCCACCTTTTCCGGCTGGACCATGAATTGCTGGAAGCCTTCCATGCCAATCTTTGCCATTTCTGCCGGAGCATCGCGGTCAAAGAACTGGGCCACGCCCTGGGCTGTGGACACGGTCTTGAAGCCCGCCTGGATGAACGGATCATCGGCTGCAGTTGACTTGGAGTTGGTGGGCAACTGGCCAAGTGCTGCGTTCAGCTTGGTCTGAACATCGGCTGAAGCAACAAATGCCAGGAACTTCTTGGCATCATCGACATTCTTGGCACCAGCCGGAATGTGGATGGTGTCAGTCGGCGCTTCTTCTGCCCGTGGCACGCCAGCAGTGATTTCCGGGAATTGCAGGAAGCCAAGCGTGTCATTGGTCATGCCGGCCTTCTTCAACTCGCCAACGGCAAAGTTGCCGATAACGAAATTGGCTGCCTTGCCCTGTGCCAGCAGCGCGTTTGCGTCCTGCCAGTCAATCGCTGCATGGTTCTTGGTGATGTATGGAACGATCTTTGCCCAGTTTGCAAAGGTCGCTTTCACCTTGTCATCGGTCCACGGGACCTTGCCATTGGCGAGGTCCATATGGAACTGATAGCCGTTGGTGCGCAGGTTGATATAGTCGAAGATCCCTGCCCCGGGCCACAAGGCCTTGGTGCCGGTGGTCAGGCAATCAATGCCTGCTGCGGAAAACTTCTCGCAGTTGGAGACGAATTCATCCCAGTTCTTCGGCTCGGAAACGCCTACCTTGGCGTAGACTTCCTTGTTGTAATAAACGCCCCACTGATAATAGGTGTAGGGGATGCCCCACTGCTTGCCGTCCATGGTCATGCCATCGAGCGAAGAAGCAAGCTCTTCCTTCAGGTTGTTGGCTTCCCATACATCCGAAACATCCATGAACTGGCCGGAATTGACGAATGGCGCCATGCGGTTTCCGGCATACCAGTTGGCGAGATCCGGAGAATCTGCCGTCAGGAAGTTGCGGATCGCGGTCTTGTAGCCTTCGTGGTCGAAATTGGTCAGTTGAACATCAACATCCGGATTGGCCGCTTCGAAATCCGCAATCAGGGCCTCGAAGGCAGCAAGCGGAATCGGATCGAAGTCGGCATTGTATTTCAGCACACGCTTTTCAGCCATGGCGCTGCTTGCCATCAATGCGGCAACAGCCACACCGGCGAGAGCGGATTTCAGTGAAAATTTGATCATGCATTCCTCCCAGGTTGAACATTGGTCCGACAGGACCCTCGTCATGGCAGCCAGCCCCGGCTTGCAAGCCGGAACCACCATCCAGTTTGCATTCCGGAAAATTCATCCGTCATGCTGATCTCGTTCCCTCAAGGTCAGCAGACAGAGTGGCTGTCGGCACGGCTGGAGGGATAAGGTTTGCCATCATCGTTGTTCCGTATAATGGAACACAATTTGACTATTCAGAATTATCATGCTATGCTACAGCAATTGTCAAGGGAGGAATTGTGACGGCATGGATGAGGTTGAGACCGCAGCGCATGACGAAAAGCCTGTAGCGCGCGAAACCGGCACGCTGGGAAAGGCCATGGCAGTCCTGGACATAGTTGCCAGTTCCAGCAGGCCCTTGCGCTTTACCGACATCCTGCAAAAGAGCGACCAACCCCGCGGAACCTTGCACCGCCAGATTTCCAATCTGGTCGAAGAGGGGCTGCTTGCCGTCAACCGCGACCACTCCTACGAGCTTGGCGTGACCTTGCTGAAATTTGCTGCCAAGGCCTGGGCCGGAAATCACTTCCGGGCAATTGCCGAGCCGCATCTGGCGCGCTTGCATGAGCTTACAGGCGAGACAGTTCACCTGGGGGTGTTGCGCGGGTCGGAAGTCATCTATCTCGACAAGGTCGAAGGCCGGCAGGCGGTGCGAATGTATTCACAGATCGGCAATGCGTCACCCGTGTATTGCACCGGCGTCGGCAAGGCTGCCCTTTCTGCCCTGCCGCTCGAAACTGTTGAATCGCTGGTCAAGACGATCAGCTTTCGCAAGTTTACCGATAATACCATCACCACGCCACAAGCTCTGCTGAAGGAGCTTGAAACCATCCGCCGCGACGGCGTTTCGTTCGACCGCGAGGAGCACGAATTGGGGATACGCTGCGTAGCCGCTCCGATCTGGTCGGCGGAGGGCAATTTCCATGCTGGCGTGTCGGTCACGGGGCCGGCCTATCGGGTCAGTTTCGAGGCTTTGGAGGAATGGAAGGCGCTGGTGCAGGAAGCTGCGCGCGGCATCATGGCCGATATGGAGACAA
>JAGRLM010000092.1 GCA_020441795.1 Nitratireductor sp. | reverse complement strand
ATATCCCAGCATCAGCCCAAGCCTACCAATCTGAGTTCCCTTGGGAAATTCGTCAGGCATTCGATGCCGTCTTCGGTCACGACAACATCATCCTCGATGCGAACGCCGCATTCGCCGATCCTGTACAGGCCCGGCTCAACGGTAAACACCATGCCGGGCTCGAGAGCAGCGTTATTGCCGCGCATGATCTGTGGCGCTTCATGCACATCAAGTCCCAGGCCATGGCCTGTCTTGTGTCGGGCAAACTGGGCAAATTGCGACGATTCCAGCACTTTCTGGACGCTGTCATCGACATGCGAAGCGGTAATCCCGGCCTTTGTCACAGACTTGCCGCGCTCATTGGCGGCTAGCACCGTCTCATAAAAGGCGCGGTCGAATTCCGAGACTTCCTGAACGAAGAATGTGCGTGTGATATCGGCATTGTAGCCGCGCCAGCTGGCACCAAAATCGATCAGCAGTGAATCTCCCGCCTTGATATGGTAGTCGGGGCGCGCCTTGGCATGCGGCTGCGCAGAATTGTCTCCCGCCGCAACAATCGGCTCGAAGGATAATCCGTCCGCACCATGCGCAAACAGTTGCCGCAGCAAAATGCTCTCGATCTCCGTCTCGCTCTGGCCGACACGCACTTCCTGCAAGGTGGCTTCGAGCGCTGCCTCGGAAATGCGGATGGCTTCCTTGAGAAGCGCGATTTCATCGGCGGTCTTGATCAGGCGGATCGAGGAAATCGCCTGATGCGCATCGACGAATTTCACATCCGGGAAGACTTCACCCAGCGCCATCTGCTCGAACACGCGCATGCGCTGTGCTTCAAGCCCGAACCGGGAGGAGCCTGCAAGGTGAGGCAGCGCCTCGGCTGCCTGTCGAAATGCGTCGCGATAGCCTGTCTCATCGCGCCAGTCGAAAACCGGGCCGGGAAAATCAATCGCGGAAAAGGATGCCATTTCAAGATTCGGGACAATGGCTACCGGGTCGCCACTGGCTGGAACAATGATGACCAGCGGGCGCTCCATCAGGTGAAAATCGCGGCGGAAAATCCGCCGGAAATTGGATCCGGGAACAAAGGCCACGGCGTCAAGCCCGTGTTTTGAAAGTACCGGCTTGAGAACATCAAGACTGCTATTGGTCACTTTGAATTGCCCGTAAAAATGAGGATGGGGCGGCCCGAAGGCCGCCCCGAGCTGATTACTCGGAAATATCCACACCGTCGAAACGGTGGCTGCCGAGTGGGTCCATCTTGTAGCCGGTGACCTTCTTGGACATCGGCATGAAGACGACCGAATGGGCAATGGTTGCCCATGGTGCCTCGCGCTTGAACACGACCTGCGCTTCTTCATAAAGCTTGGTGCGCTCCGCAATGTCGGAAACAGCCTTCGCCTTGTTGGTCAGGTCGTCAAACTCCTTGTTGCACCATTGTGCACGGTTGGAACCGCCAACCGAGGAGCAGGACAGGAGTACTGCCAGGAAGTTATCCGGATCGCCATTGTCACCGGTCCAGCCGAGCAATACTGCGCCGTCGCGTTTCACGTCCTTGGAGAGCTTGAGGTATTCACCCCACTCATAGGACACAACCTCGACTTCCACGCCTACCGCTGCAAAGTCAGCCTGGATGAGTTCGGCCATGCGCTTTGCATTCGGGTTGTATGGACGTGCAACCGGCATCGCCCAGACCTTCATCTTCAGGTCCTTTACGCCAGCTTCCTCAAGCATCTTCTTGGCAGCTGCCGGATCATACGGATCGTCCTGGATCGCGTCATTGTACGACCACATTGTTGGCGGGATCGGGTTCTTGGCTGCCTTGCCGGCACCCTGGAACACGGCGTCAAGAATTGCCTGCTTGTTGATCGCCATGTTCAGTGCCTTGCGCACATTCACATTGTCGAACGGTGCCTGCTGGGTGTTGTAGGCCAGATAGCCGACATTGAGGCCTTCCTGCTCCAGCACCTGCAGGTTCGGGTCAGCCTTCAGGCCTTCCAGATCTGCCGGGTTCGGATAAGGAGCCACATGGCATTCGCCTGCCTTCAGCTTCTGCATGCGCACCGAGTTGTCGGTGGTGATCGCAAAGACCAGATCGTCGATTGGCTGCTTGCCATTCCAGTAATCCGGGTTCGCCTTGTAGCGGATAACGGCGTCTTTCTGATAGGCGACGAACTGGAACGGACCGGTGCCGACAGGTGCCTGGTTGAGATCGGCCTGCTTGCCGTCTGCTGCCAGCTTGTCTGCATATTCCTTCGAAACGACCGAGGCAAAGTCCATTGCCAGGTTTGCAATCATCGGCGCTTCAGGACGGTTCAGGACGAACTTCACCGTCATGTCGTCAACCTTGACGATTTCCTTGATCAGCGTTGGCATGTCCATGCCGCCGAAATATTCCCAGGCGGCACCCTCAACATATTTGTTGTAGGCATTGTCTTCCTTGTACTGGCGCTCGAAGGTGAAGATCACGTCATCAGCATTGAAGTCGCGCGATGGAGTGAAAAAATCCGTGGTATGGAATTTCACTCCCGGACGCAGCTTGAATGTGTATTCGAGGCCATCATCGGACACGGTCCAGCTTTCCGCCAGGCCGGGGATGATGTTGGTTGTGCCGCGCTCGAATTCCACCAGTCGGTTATACACCGGGCGCGATGACGCGTTGAAGGTCGTTCCTGCGGTGTAGAGCGCCGGATCGAAGCCTTCGGGCGAGCCTTCCGAGCAATAGACCAGCGTCTTTGCCTGCGCGCTTACCGCCAGGCCGGTGACAAGCACCGTTGTCGCAAGAAGTTTTGCGAACGTCTTCATTGGATACCTCCTTGTTGGTTCCGGACCACGACCTGATGGCAGCTGACATGCATGGCACGCGCAACCGCCGTTCCCTTCTTGTCGTGTCCTTGTCTCCAGACAAATTCAATTGAGCACAAAAGGCAACAGTTCTTTTTTACCAATCGGAAAAATTCCCCGGTCTGTCCGGTCCCCTCAGATCATGTCAGGCTGTGCTTCCTGAGATATTCATAGTCGTCGCGGGTTTCGTCCGCGACGCGTCTGAGATGTTCGGGAAGTTGGGGATTTCCGGCCTCCGGCGGTGCAAATCCGGTGGACTTCCAGATGGCGTCATACCAGTGGCTGCCCCAGATTCCGTCCTCCGGAGCAGGCCCCGCCTTCCAGGACAGCATGGCCGGATCGAATGCCATTCCCGCCGCGTTGCAAAGGGCTGTGAGCGCCCGTTCGGGATTTTCCCGCACAGCGGTGGAATCGATAACCGGGGGTGCCTTTCCAAGCCGGTCGGCAGACCGGTCAAACAGCACGCGCTGCATCCTGAGGCCAATATCTTCAGCTTTCACATCCTCATGCTTCTTCACATAACTTGCCAGAACCCGCTCCGGTGATCTGATGAGAAAGGCATTGGTCACCTTGTCGATCCATGACAGGTCCATTCCCTCCAGCATGTGATGGGTCATGTGCTTCTGGTAGAAAACACGATGCGGCTGCTGCGGTGCTGCAAGGCATTTCCGCGCAACCTCAGCGGGGTCGGCAATGCCATGGGCAATCACTTCATCACGCATCGGATGCTTGAGGCCTGTTGCCGCGAGATAGGCTGCGTAAAACGGCTCGTCCCAGACCTGCGTATCGGCGCGCTGCGCGAAGCTGCGCATCATCGCGGTCGAGAGATTTCGCGGGCCAGACCACATCGCAAGGATCAAGGTTTCTCCAGACATCGCCTCACCCCGTCTTCAATTGTTGATCCGCTTCTTTTGCAATGCTTCAGCGACTTCGGCAAGCGCTCGCGAGACCCGTCTTCTCGCAAAATTTTACCAATTGATAAAATAATTGGCTTGAGTTACCGTTTCTCAGCGGCTGAAGTCAGGCCGTTCGGTGTTTGGAGAAAGGGAACCAGGCATGGCGAAAGGCCAGTTGG
>JAGRLM010000091.1 GCA_020441795.1 Nitratireductor sp. | reverse complement strand
TCGAGGTCATCATCACCATGGTCATTTGCAGGATAACGCCGAGCAGGCCCGGCACGATATTGTATTGCGATACGCCCTCCGGATTGTAGCGGCGGTGGACAATGACATTCAGGCTACCGGGCTTCGGCTTGACGTGGAGGGCATCAATGCCCTTCTCGCGCTGCAATGCTTCCTGGGCAACCGTGCCCAGCGTGCTGATGGCACCGCTTGCAGAGGCGGGATCAGTGGCATCTGCTTCCACGAGAATGGTCGGCTTGTCGTTCCGATCGACACGGGCACCGAAATCGGACGGAATGGTAACAAGAAACGCGACGGCTCCGCTGGCCAGCAGCTGCTCGCCCTCGGCGGCACTGGTAACCACATGGTTGAACCGGTAATATCCGGTGAGTTCCAGCGCGGTGACGATGGCGCGCGTATAGTGGTCGGCACTGGTGGTGACCAGGGCTGCCGGCAGGCCCTTCGGGTCATTGTTGATGGCAAAGCCGAACAGGACCAGCTGCATCAGCGGCACACCCAGCATCATGCCGAATGTGAGCCGGTCGCGGCGCATCTGGATGAATTCCTTGGCGAGCACGGCGCCCAGTCTGACGAGGGAAAAGCGAAACAGGTTCACGCCCTTGCTCCCGTCCCTGATTTCGTCTTGGGCCCGCTTGCCGTTTCCGCACCATTCTGGGCCATGTTGTCGGTGGAATCGGACATGAATTTGATGAACACATCTTCGAGGCTGGTTTCGCCACGGGTGATGGCGACACCATGCTTGTCAGCCACGGGCGCAAGCGACTTCTCAAGCAGGGGAAGGTCGCTTCCCACGACATGAAGGGACGTGCCGAATGGCGCAACCTGCTCGACACCGGGAAGGGCTGAAAGCACCGGCGCGAGGCGCTCGAGCCGGGGGCCGCTGATGACGAAAGTCACCAGTCCGGAATTGCGGACAACGTCATCCACCGTGCCTTCGGCTATCATCTTGCCGTAGGAGATGTAACTTATGCGATGGCAACGCTCGGCCTCATCCATGTAGTGGGTAGAGACCAGCACCGTCAGGCCATTGGCAGCAAGCGCGTGGATCTCGTCCCAGAATTCGCGCCTTGCCTTCGGGTCGACACCCGCGGTCGGCTCGTCCAGCAATAACAGTTTGGGCGAGTGCATGATACAGGCAGCCAGTGCCAGCCGCTGTTTCCAGCCGCCAGACAGGGTGCCCGCCAACTGATTGCGACGGGAAGTGAGGCCGAGTGCTTCCAGTGTTTCATCGACATGTCGCCCTGGCGGTTTCAACTGGTAAAGCCGGGCAACAAAGGTAAGGTTTTCGGCGATGGAAAGATCTTCGTAGAAGGAGAATTTCTGCGTCATGTAGCCGACGAGGTTCTTGATCCTGAGGCTATCCTCGATGACATCAAAACCCAGCACCGTACCGCTACCCTCATCGGCGGTCAGCAGGCCGCAGATCATGCGAATGGTGGTCGTCTTGCCCGAACCATTGGGTCCGAGGAAGCCGACAATTTCACCCTGTCGAACCTGCAAGGTAACATTGTCGACCACGGTCTTCTGACCGAAGCGCTTGGTCATGCCCCTGACATCAATTGCCAGTGGTGCGTCCCCTTCGATGTCGGGTGCCAGGGCTGCGCTCATTGAACTTCACCGTTTTCGAGATTGACATCGACGATCTGTCCTGGGCGCAGGCGAATTGCCCCAGCGTCAGGCTTTGCCTCAACGAGGTAAACGAGCTTTTGGCGGTTGTTGATCGAATAGATTACGGGCGGCGTGAATTCCGGTTCGCTGGATACAAAGGATATCGTGGCGAGGGTGCCGGGTTCGCATCCATCACAACTGACCTGCAATTTCCGGCCGATCGCCATTGCCGACAGGGCGCGCTCGGGCACGTATAATTTCAGCTTGATCGCACCTTCCGGAAGGAAGGAAATGATCGGGGATTGCGGGCCGGCAAGCTCGCCATTGCGCAAGATGACATCGGCCACCTCACCATCAGCTGGTGCAAGGACAGTGCGCTGCGACAAGCGCCATTGGGCATTTTCGAGATTTGCGCTGGCGCGTTTCAGCGAGCTTTCCGCCGCATCGATTTCGGCTGCGCGCGCGGGCAATCGCGCGACAGCAAGATTGGCTTTCAGTTCGGCTACCTTTGCGGCCGTCAGTTCAACCTGTGTCTGGGCCGCATCAATATTGGCCTGCGAGGCAAATCCGCCCTTGGAAAGGCCTTGTTGGCGCTCATAGGCACGCACTGCCTCCTTGGCCTGGGCATTGGCGGAATTGAGCGATGCCTCGATAACGGCAATTTCCTCGGGGCGCTTGCCGCTCTTGAGATTGTCCAGAACAGCAGCAGCATTGCGCATGGCGGCATCGGCTTCTGCCACGGCGATCTCTGCATCGCGACGCTCCAGCGTAGCCACAACCGCACCTGCCCTGATCCTGTCACCCTTGCGCAGTTCCACGGAAACCAGACGGGCAGTCTCGATCGGCGCGAGGAGCACATATTCGCCCTCGGCATAGCCGACAGCCAGCGGGTCGGTTGTGCCGCAGGCGGAAAACAGGCCTGCCAATACCGGCAACATGCAAATCCAGTCCATCATGGTCTTTCCTTCCCGGTATCCGTGGTCTTGTACATTTGAAGGGAGGCGCGCAAATTGGCGCATACAGTATCGGCGATCTGATCCGCCTCGCTGGCCGCATAGTCCGACCACCCCATGCGGCGGGTCACAATCTGCGAACCGATACGGAAATAGATGATCTGGCCAACCATGGCGAAAACCGCCAGCCTGACAGCCTCGCTTTCGGGTTCGGCACCAATTGCTGCACCCCAAAGCGCGCATAACCGACGATGGGTAGGCTCCATCACATCGCGATAGAGCGTGTCGAGAACGGGCGAGTGCCCATTGATTTCACGCAAAACGAAAGGCACGAAACGCGCCGCATCCGGCGATATCAGCACCGCCCGCACGACATGCCCCATGATCGCCTCAAGCATGTTTGCCGCGATATCCGGCCTGACCGGCAGCGCGATGGCCGGACTGGAACGGGCAAAGGCTGAAGCCATGATGGCGTCAATCTGGCTGCGAACGGATTGCGCACAGGCCTGGCGCAAGCCTTCCTTGCCGCCAAAGTGATAGGCGATAGAGGCGATGTTGGCCCCTGCCCGTCTGGCGATCTCGCGCGTCGAAGTCGCATCGAATCCGTTCGCGCCAAACAGATCGAGTGCCGCTGCAATCAGCGCTTCGCGTGTCGCCTCGGGCCCTGTGGTCGGACCAAGTGCGGTTTTCTGCTGCTTTTCGATAGATGTTTCTGGCAAGTCGATGTCCGATAGAAATTCAATCAAACGATTGATTAAATCATTTCGGAGCGCTTGGCAAGCGGGCGGCCATGGTGTTTGAGGTGGCGATGACTGTGCCGGAACCTGTCTTGCAGGATTGGAAAGCGGCGTCTGACCTGGCCGCTTGGGCTGGCGGATAGACTGGACGACGAGATTGTCGGCAAAGCAGATTACACATCTGCGGGAAACTTCTTGATCCCCTTTGGTGCGAAGATAGTGTTTCCCATTCCGGATTTCGCTTTCAGGTTGCAGGGCATGTCACAACCGGGCATGATCTGATCTCTACCGACTGGCTGCTGAAGAACCCCGACACCTTGCATCGCCGCACCAGAAAGGTGGCTGCGAGAACCACCCTAATTGCGCCCCAAAGACGCAACCTAAGCCACACCATGCAGGAACTACGCCTCCAAGCCCCGGAAATCACGGGGTTATCCGGCACGGTGCATCGAAGACACAAAAATGGGAGACTGAGTGGTACGGTTGGGTGGGTTCGAACCACCGACCTCTGGAGCCACAATCCAACGCTCTAACCAACTGAGCTACAACCGCATACCATGCGCCATGTTTGCGCATCAGGTGCGTGAAATACGGTGATGATGCCAAATTTGCAAGCCTGACGGAGGGCTTGGGCAAGAAAAAATGCCGATGGTTCACCCATCAAGGAAAAAGGCCGGAGGTGATGTGCCCCCGGCCCTCTTGTCTCATCCAATGTCAGAACTGCTTCATGCAGCCTTTGGCGCGAGCTTGGCAGCTGCGTCAACGATTGGCGCTGTTGCCTTTTCGACGGCCGCCTTGGCTGGCGCTGTGGTCTTTTCACTGACCTTCATGGAAAGCTCCTGAACTTCCTTTGCCTGGCTGGCAATGGTTTCGAAGGAAGCGCGGAAAAACTCGCCCTGCAATTCGAGAACTTCTGCGAAGGTCTTTGCGCCGGAAACCTTTTCAAAGAAGGCAACGCCGGCATCTGCATTGGCCTTGGTGTTTGCCATGGTCTTTGCGGAAATTTCGGTCATGCCTTCACGAAATGCGTCAAAGGACTTCTGTGCGGAAGCAGTGGCTTCCTCGGCAGCGGCCTTCAGCTTGTCATAGGCTTCAGTGCCCTGCGCAACGGCCTTTTCGGCCATTTCACGATAGGTTTCGTTGAGGTTCGAGAAATCGAACTGGGACATCTGGAAAGCGTCGGTTGCTGGTTTCTTCGCGGCCATGTCACATGCTCCTTGTGTGATTTGAAGGTTCTTGGCTGTCTCGATCTCGGCCGGTTGCGACCTGTCGAACACCATTGATCTCCATATAGCACCGATTATTGTGCATTGCAACAAAATATTGCACTGCAGCATTTCTGACCCCACTTCCACCGTCTCGCTCGGCATGCTCCAGCATTAACCGTGCCAATCGATAGAAGCGCTGGATTGCGCGAAAATCTGGACCCATGGCGCAAGGCGGGGTATTAACATATCGTTAACCGGGCCAATAAAGTGAGGTTCGGCCTTTCCGTATGGAGGCATTGCGGGAGGAAACCGAGTGAAGCACCGCGTATAAGGGGCAATCGAATATGCCGGAAACGAGCTATTCCTATCTGGATCTGACAGTCTTGCCGGCGCTGCGACGCAAGGTCCTTTCCGGCGATGCGGCAATTCTCTTCACATCGGACATGTTGGGCCTGCTATGGGCAAATGCAGCAGGAGCATTGCTGTTTGGCGGTGCGGGCATTGCCGAGATGATAGCAAGCCCCCTAAATGCCAACCAACCTTTCGTACAGCAATTATCCGCCGCAGCTCGCCAGATTGAAGGCGACGAGCCGATTGTCCGGGGTTTCCGCATTGCGCGCGGACTTCGCACGGAATTGATCCAGTGCGAACTGGCAAGGCTGGTGCTGCCGGCAGGCGATGAAGCCATCTTGCTGACGTGCCGGGATGAAAAACTGTCTAAGCCGATGCGTGAGCATGAACTGGCGGAAAACGCGGTGGAATCGCTGTCCGGCTTTGCTGATGCGGCAGCGATCCTCGACGATTACGGCTTGCCACTGGCTGCGACCAGCAGCTTTGCCGAGTTGGAAATAGACCCTGGCGAACTCGCCGAGCTGGTCAGCGAAGCCAGCCATGAAAGCGACAGGCTGATCAAGCGCGCACAAGCCATGGCTGATGGCTCGATGCTCGGGATCGGCATTGCCCGTATCTCCGACAGGCCGGGGCGCTACCTGGTGGTATGCGCATCCGGTAGCAGTTCAAGTGACCAGGGTAGCGACAAGGCGGGCGAGGAGAATCGCGATGCGCCGTCATATTCCACTACGATGCTTGAAGACGATGCCGCACGGGATTTCGATGACGCTGACCTGAAAACGCCGGAGGATCATCAGCAATCGCTTTTCGATGATCGCACAAGCGAGGCTGATGGCCCAGTTGATTCAGGGATTGGTGACTCAGGGGATTATGTGCCGGAAACGGCTGCCGAAGACATTCCCGAAGACTATCAGGAAGAGCAGCAGTTTCATGGCCTGGTAGCAGAAGCCACAGAAATGACGGGCGAGAGCGGGCTGGACGACAACTATCGTGAGCATGACCTCGATGTCTATTACGACGAGGACACACTGGTCGACGCGGCTGACCTTGCAGATCTTGGCAGGCTGGATGGCAATCCCTCACGCGATGCTGGCGACGACGATGAAACGCAAGCCGTAAACCCGAAGCCGAGCGAGCCGAAAACGGCTGGCCGCAGTGATGCTGATCCGGATTCCCTTTCCAGGGCGATCCTGGAGCGCTGGTATTTCGGTACGTCGGTCGAAGGCAAGACCGCAGCCAAAAACATTGCCGCGCAGTCTGCCGATGACAAGGCCAGGGATGAAACCGGCAGCGATAGCGATGTTGTCGAACCCGACCACATCGCCGCAAGGGCAAGCCGGTCAGCGGAAGAGGGCACGGCAGCCGTCAACAACGTATCCAATTCCGCTGAAGACAGGCGGAGCGATGATCGCCCATTCGTCTATCGTGGCGATGGTCAGCCGGTGCGCTTTGCATGGATCATTGACAGCGATCAGGTTTTCCGTTCGGTTTCTCCCGAACTCGCACAGACGGTAGGCCCCAATGCTTCCGACATTATCGGCAGGCGCTGGGCCGATGTCGCCAGGGTTTTCGGTTTTGACCGCAGCGGCGAGATAGGCCGGCTTCTGGAAAAGCGCGACACCTGGTCCGGCAAGAGTGTGTTCTGGCCGGTGCAGGGAACCGATCTTGCGGTTCCGATAGACCTTGCCGCCCTCCCCGCCTTTGACAGCAACCGGCGGTTTGACGGGTTTCGCGGCTTCGGCATTATCCGCACTGCGGATGCAATAGTCGATCCGGAGGAAACCGGCCGCTCGCTGGACGTGACACGCAATGTGGTTGCCTTTGCGCGGGATGAAGACTTCGCGCGGGATGAAGACAGGGACATCGAGGCGCGAAACTGGTCGGCACCTGCGGGCGAGGAAGCCTATTTCGATTGGGATGATGACGCCAAGGACGCGCTGAATCGCGATGATGACAGCAGTGCCGGTGGGCATGATGACGAACAGCAGGAGAATGCGCCAGTTGCTGCAAAAGCCGCATCGAATGTTGTTGAGCTGACAAGCCGCCTTCGGACCGAAACAAGCGAGCCACTCAACCGGCGCGAAAGCCAGGCGTTTTCAGAGATAGGCCAGAAGCTGCGGGAAGACGAGCACGGCCCCGAGGAACAGGGCGCGGGATCACGCGAGGCACCGGAAGCAGCGTTGAGCGTTGAAGACAGCGATTTTGCTGCTCCCGATGCCGCCAATGATATTGTCGGCAATGACGCGATTGACCCGGACAGGGTGGTCGACGATCTGATCGATGATCAGGATGACCTTGCCGATGAGCATGGATATCAAGCGGATCATCAAGATCATGATGATCTGGATGAAACCGCATCGCATGTGGATACCTCGATCCTTGAACAACTGCCTGCGCCGGTTCTGGTCTATCGCAATGGTGCGACGCTTTTCGTCAATTCCGAATTGCTGAAACTCACCGGCTATTCGAACCGTGATGAGTTTGCCAGAGCAGGCGGTGTGGATGCGATCCTTTCCGGCACCGATGATGATGGCGATGAAAATGCCAACGTGCGCACGACACTGATCTGCAAGGATGGTTCGTCACTGCCGATCAATCCGCTGCTGCAAACCGTTCCCTGGGATGGTGGCAAGGCCTTGCTGCTGACATTCAGGCCTTCCTCGCAGGATCGCCCGGAGGTCAATGTCGAACGCGCTGCGCTTGATATTGCCCGCGTCAGCGAATTGCAGAACATCCTCGACACCGCGACTGACGGTATCATCGTCATGGATCGCGATGGCATTGTGGAATCAGTCAATGCCTCAGCGGAAGCGCTATTCGGTACCGATTTCGACAAGGCAAAGGGACGCAACCTGACGGAATTCTTTGCGCAGGAAAGCCACAAGACCATTCACGACTATATCAGTGAAATTACCCAGCCGGGCGTTGCCGGCATTCTCAATGACGGGCGCGAAGTGATTGGCAAGGAAGCCAATGGCGGTCTCATTCCGCTGTTCATCACGATCGGCCGGATGGGTAGCGACGAAAAGTTGTGCCTTGTTCTGCGCGACATGACCCAGTGGAAGAAGGCCGAGGAGGAACTGGTTGGAGCGCGGCGTTCGGCAGAATTGGCGAGCGAACAGAAGTCTGACTTCCTCGCCCGCGTCAGCCATGAAATCCGCACGCCGCTCAATGCCATTATCGGCTTTTCCGATATCATGATCGAGGAGCGTTTTGGCCCGGTCGGCAATGAGCGCTATCGTGAATATCTGCGCGACATCAACCGATCAGGCGTGCATGTGCTTGATCTCATCAATGACCTGCTCGACATATCAAAGATCGAGGCAGGCAAGATGGAACTGACCTATGAGGCGGTGGATCTCAACCAGATTGCCTCGGAGACAGTTGCCTTGCTGCAGCCGCAGGCAAATCGCGAACGCATCATCATTCGTACCTCGCTTTCCAGGGCCGTTCCCCGCGTGGTCGCGGATGCGCGCTCCATTCGCCAGATCATTCTCAACCTCGTATCCAATGCGATCAAGTTCACGCCAATGAATGGCCAGGTGATCGTATCGACTGTCTATGAAGGCAATGGCGAAGTGGCACTGAGGGTACGTGATACCGGTCGCGGCATGAGCGAGAAGGAAATCGAAAGCGCCATGAAGCCGTTCCAGCAGATCGGGGCCGTGGAGGAAAAGCGCGGCCAGGGAACCGGATTGGGCCTGCCCCTGACCAAGGCTCTGGTGGAAGCAAATCGCGCCTATTTCGATATCGAGAGCAAGCCGGGCGAAGGGACCATTGCGCATGTGCATTTCCCGATCCAGCGCGTCCTGGCAGACTGATCATTGGCAATTCCCTGCGTGATGACAGCAGCGACATGATTTTCCGCTTGCGCTCGGTGTGCGACAAGCGACATCAAGGGCTGACCCAAATCTGCAAAGGAGCCTATTGAGCGTGTTGTCTGAAGCCGCCCGGCCAATCCGGCGCCTGACCTTCCTGGGAGCGGGCGTTGTCGCTACCGCAGCGATTGCCGCCCTTCCCCTGATTTCGGTTGGCGTTCTGGCATTGGGTGACAGCGGCGGCACATGGCAGCATCTCATTGTAAATGTGCTTCCAGCCTCGATGCTGACAACCCTCATTCTGGTCTTCGGCATCGGGCTCGCGAGCGCAATCATCGGAGTGTCCTGCGCCTGGCTCGTCAGCCGCTACTCGTTTGCCGGGCGCGATGCGCTGCACTGGATTCTGGTTCTGCCGCTTGCCATTCCCACTTATGTCGCTGCCTATTGCTATGTTGAACTGCTCGACTATACCGGCCCCGTGCAGTCGGCGATCCGCAGCATTGGCGGCTTCCAGTCACGCAACGAGTATTTCTTTCCCGAGATCCGCTCGCTTCCAGGTGCCATCTTCATCATGAGCCTGGTCCTGTACCCTTATGTCTATCTGACCACGCGCCTGATGTTCTCGATGCAGGGGGCAACGGTGATCGAAACAGCACGGATATTGGGTGCCAATGGCATGCGGCTGTTTCTTTCGGTTGCCGTGCCGCTGGCGCGCCCTGCCATGATTGCCGGCGCGACACTTGCCATGATGGAGGCACTCAATGACATCGGAGCGGTTGAAATTCTCGGTGTGCGAACACTCACTTTCTCCATCTTCGATACCTGGCTGAACCGTTCGAGCCTTGCGGGTGCTGCCCAGATAGCCTGTATTCTGCTGATATTGGTTGCCCTGTTGCTGGTGATTGAGCGTCGATCGCGTGGCACAAGGCAATATCATGCCAAGGGCGGTGTCACGCTGCAGCCGCAACGCATTAGGCTGAGCGGCTGGAAGTCCCTGGCGGCGGCAGTATTTTGTGCCCTGCCGCCTGCCGCCGGATTTGTGGCCCCGGTCATCCTGCTATGCAGCTATGCGGGAAGGCGTCTTGAGCAGGTTGCAGACCCGGCATTGTGGTCAGCGCTGGCAAACAGCCTCGCCGTATCACTGTCGACCGCATTGATCACCGTGCTGATATCGCTGTTCCTGATCTCCGCTCACCGAATGGAAAAATCTCGGGTGACGGGAATTGGCTGCCGTGTTGCAGCACTCGGCTATGCAGCACCGGGTTCGGTGCTTGCACTGGGCGCGCTTTATGCCTTCAGTGGTTTTGACAACAGCCTCGACGCCTTGATGCGCGAATATTTTTCGGTTTCGACCGGCTTGCTGATCAGCGGCAGCATGGCGATCATCATCCTTGCATGCAGCATCCGGTTCATCGCGATTGCCCAGGGGGCGATCGAATCGGGATATTCGCGTCTCTCACCACATCTGCCGATGGCGGCAAGGACACTGGGCCGAAGCAGACTGGGCGCTGCAGTCGCGGTGGAATTGCCATTGCTCAAATCAACATTGGCAACTGCAGGGCTGCTTGTCTTCGTCGACACGATGAAGGAATTGTCGGCGACAATCCTGCTGCGCCCGTTCAATTTCCAGACGCTTGCCACCTTCGTCTATGAGCGGGCATCGCGCGCGCTGTTCGAGGATGCGGCCCTGGCTGCACTGATGATCGTGGTTGTCGGGATTGTGCCCGTTGTGCTTCTGAGCCGAACCTCACCCGTCACGCATGCCAAAATTCAGCGCGAATAGGGCCTGCGCCATCTGCAACCACGCCTTTGCGTTAACTCAGGTCAAAAAAATACGGGCACAAGGCCCGTATCAAGAAGAAGTTTTGCACACACTCTAACCAACTCAGTATTCGGTAGTCTCCAACATTGCCGCCACACACCAATAAGAAGTCCGGTGTCATGCGACCAATTTCGCGTTGAAGGCAATTTGCGGCATTCCGCTTTCCACAACCTTGCCAATTTCATTACAATTTTAAAAAAATACTGCCCTGTTGATTTGACGGTTAATTTCCTTTTAGGACCTTGTTAACCACGGCTGGCAGTCACCGAAAAGATCGGGCATATCTGGCATTGCCTACAGGGCTTGAACGAGACGCACATCGCGACGGATCCTGCCGTGCAGGCATAAACATCCCTGTTTCACAGAAAGCTGTTGCCGAGGCAGCAGCGATTTGCCTAAGACAGTGGATGAACCTATTGTGAGAATTCGAACACGGTCAAAGGATGGCATTCATTGCGTAGATCCTTTCGTTTATCGGTGTTGGCGGTGGTTGCAATCCTGGCAGCGGCCATGGCCGCCCTGCCATTGATGGTGTCAACCGAGCGGGTGCGCATCGGTGTAATTCAGAAGGCCATGGAACTGACTGGCAGGCAGGTTTCGATTGCCGGCAAGCCGCGCATCAGTTTCAAGCCGTTTCTTGGCATCGAAGTCAGCAATATCATTGTGCAGGGTTCGGGCGCCGACAAGCAGCCTTTTGCCGAGATCGAGAAATTGCGCGCCAGAATCGAAATGCTGCCGCTGCTGACGGGCCGGATCAAGCTTGCCGACTTTACCTTTCTGAGGCCGGTCATTCGCATCCTGAAAGACCGCAATGGTGCAGCAAACTGGACGTTCCCCGATGCGCCTTTCAGTCGGCTGGTGTCCGAGGCGCAGCAGATACGCAAGGATGCGGGCGCTGGATCAAAACCCGACTTCTCAGGGCTCCAGACCCTGCAACCGGGGCGTTTCAGGATTGTTGACGGCGTCATCAATCTGGAAAATGCACAAAGCGGACTGGTTGAAAAACTGACCAATGTGAATGCCGCTCTGGATTGGCCGGATACGGTTTCGTCCGCGAGCCTTCTCGGCGATACGGTGTGGCGGGGCGAGGTATTCAAGTTTGACCTTTCTGCGGCCAATCCCTTGCAGATGCTGGCCGGCAGTGCCTCCAGGACAGCCATCAAGGTCAGTTCCGCAGCGCTCAGTTTCAGCTTTTCGGGTGACGCCAATACGCTGGCAGGCCTGCATCTGAGCGGACCGGCAAAGTTTTCGACACCGTCGATCAACCGGCTGGCAGCGCTTTCCGACCAGATACAGGGAACCGGGTCCAATCTGGGTGCCTTTTCGGCAGAAGGCGTGCTCAACGCCACGTCGACGCAGATACAGATGACTGATGCAGCGATCCAGATCGACGGTAATCGCTGCAAGGGTATCTTCCAGATCGCCCGAAACGAGAATGAACGGTTCCAGACCAGTGCCACGCTGGCATTTTCCGATCTGGACCTGACGCCCTATCTCGGTATTGCCGAACAGCATGAGCGTGCTGGCGAAAACGCCCTTTCCGTATTCGGACTGCTGGACCGTTTCGATGCCGATCTGCGGATTTCGGCTGCCCGGGCCGTCCTTGGACCATTCTCGGCAACCGACCTTGCAGGCGCTTTGTCGGTCCGGAATTCGGAACTGGTATTCGATGTCGGAAATTCCACGGTAATGGGTGGCAGCCTTACCGGCAAGATCTCGGTTTCTGCCAAGGATGGCAAGACCGTCATTGCAAGCGAGGGGGCATTGAGCGGCGTTTCGCTGCCGGATGCGAGCCGCTATCTCGCCATTCCCGGGTTCTCCTTCACCGGCAAGGCAAATGCCAGATTCCAGGCCTCGTCAACCGGGCGAGAATTGGCGGAAATCAGGACAAATGCAGTCGCGACCATAGATATCTCCGGAGAAGAGGGGAGCGTGGATGGCATCGACTTCAGTTCATTGCGCAAGGTGCTAGCCAGCAAGGCGGCGAATGGGGGCGATCCGGTGCTGGCAGGCAAGAGCGCCTATTCGCAAATGAGCGGGCGCATCGCAATCAGTGGCGAAACTGCGTGGATACGCGACCTGACCTTCAAGGGCAGCGACACACTTGCGGGAATGTATGGGCGCGCGGAACTGGGGAGCGGCGGACTTGCAATCAGGGCCCGGCTTTCGCCGAGCGAGGGAGCCAGCGACCGCGACGCCTATGCTCTGGCATTCATCGGCGGCACCATCAATGCACCGCTTGTCATGCGCGATCCGGCCACTCCCAAACCCGAACCGCAGCAAAATTAGGGTATCCGTATTGGTCAAACGGTTTTTGACGCCAAATCATTACGGGTGCGGTCTGATTGGAATTTGAGTATTCTGCACAAATGACTATATTGGCATCCACAGGTTTTGTGAGCATACCCATGGCAGAAACCTTTTTGCATCACGGAGGCTAGGGCGTAGCCATGTTTCGCCTATTTTCAACGTTGGTGAAGATCGGCATTGCCTCGCTGGTTACAGGCGTTGTCCTGGCCAAACTGAACCTGTCTGCCGAACAGATTCTGAATGAGTTGGGCCTGACACCCGAGCAGGTGATGGACTGGCTGACCAAGGGCGTGGTCTGGGCGATACCCAACATCGTTCTTGGGTCCATGGTAATCGTGCCGGTATGGCTCGTGGTTTTCCTGTTCCGCCCGCCGCGCGGCTGATCCCTACTGGAAATCGAAGGCGCTTAGACCCGTAACCATTTCATCCAGTCCAAGCGGACGGGTAATGGGCGGTTCGGCGCGTGCCAGGCAGCCCTGGCGCTCACATACGCGGCATGCCGGTCCAATCGGCGTAGCGGGCAACCCCCCCGTATCCACCGCCTTGCCATAGACAGTTTCAGCAGCAAAGCCCGCATCGCAGCCAAGCAGGATTGCCGTGCGGCGCACCCTTTCGTTGAAGGCTGCCTGTGGCCCTTCGAGGGTGCGCGCGACCAGAAGAAACTGGGCTCCGTCAGGCATTTCCGCCCGCTCGACAAACAATTGTCCAGGCACAGTGAAGGATGCATGTATTGGCAGTTTCGGGCATGCACCGCCAAAGCGCGCTTGCGGGAAGCCTTGCGCCCCGGCTCGGCGAAACCGGTTTCCAGCCTGATCCACTTCGAGCATGAAAAACGGGATTCCGGCCTTGCCCTGGCGCGACAGCATTGTGAGACGGTTCGCGGCCTGCTCGAAGGAAACACCAAAGCGCGAGGCCAGAACATCAATGTCGTATCTGGCGCGGATCGCTGCCTGCAGGAACGCCTCATAGGGCATGATCAGGGCATGGGCTGCGTAGCGTGCCAGTTCGAACCGGGCAAGGCGATGGGCTTCATCTCCCTTGAGACCCAATCCGGCAATGCCCGCAGCAATGGCATCGCGCATTTCGAGCAGGCAGGCCTCCATGGCTATTTCACGAAGCTGGTCAAACGGGGAGAGCCGCTCGGATACCAGCAATCGCATCGAATGGCGGTCAAACCGACGGCGCCATAACGGCATGGCATGTACGGGCATCAGGCGAACGGAGATATCATGGCGGTCACGCAGCCGCCGCTTCAGCAGTTGGGCAAGATCGCCGGTCGAGCCGGACCCCGATCCCAGTTCGGCATGCAGCGCTTCAGCCGCGGTTTCGATTTCGGCAAAGTGATTGGGGCGGCGTTCAAAGGCATCGTGAACCTCGTCAATCGGCAACCTGGCGGATGATGTTGTGGTTGCATGTCCCTCGCGTGCAAGCATGTCGGACAGATCGCTCAATCGATCAAGTGACTCGCGATAGGCGCGGTACAGTTTGACGATGCCGCTGGCTGCATTTGGCGCAGCTTCGGAAATCTCGACCAGTTCCTGCGGCGATGGCAGTTCGCCAGCAAGAAGCGGATCGGCGAATACCTCCTTGAGTGCTGGAGCAATGCCACTGCCCTCGCCGCGCAATTCTTCCAGATCAAGCTTGTAGACGGTGGCCAGTTTGAGGAGCAACTGCACGGTGAGCGGACGCTGATTGCGCTCGATCAGGTTCAGGTAGGAAGGCGAGATGCCCAGTTCCTCCGCCATTGCTGTCTGGGTAAGCTCCAGTGAATGACGGATGCGGCGAATTCTGGGTCCGGCAAATATTTTCTGTTCGGCCATGGCTGGGATCCAAGCAGGATTTACAATCTTTACAAAATTACAGCGAGACGCTGTGAAGCTCAAGACAGGATTACCTCTTTGGTGCCATGATCCGCGCCAATCGAATGGCATTTGTTGCGGCGCAATGTAAAACTGTGAAAGATGTAACGGTGACGAACCCGGTTCGACACCAATGCTGCCAACCCGGGTTTGCAGATGTGAAGGCTTGCAGTTTTGCCAGAATTGCAGCAAACCTTGGCGAAATGATCCATACAGGCAACCCTGCCTGAAACACCATCAAGGAGTGTCACGATGAACGCCAAGCCGCCCGTCAAGGAACGCACCGAGGAAATGGGTTCTGCCATGAACCCGGACGAGCAGGCTGCCATTCGCATGGTGGCAAATGACCTGCATCGCCTCAATCAGTCTGTCATGAAGGCAGTGGAAGCCGGCGTGTCGGTTGAACTGATCCGCTCGGCACGTCACCATTGCGGCAACGGCAATTGGGGCGACCTGCTCACCCCGATCATCGTCAAGAACAAGTAGGGCGGCTCTGGCGGCGCAAGCCGCCCCGTCCAGGAGGAGCGACCCCGCCACGGGAAACCGTGGCGGGGTTTTTTGCTATTCCGCAGCGCCGGCCTGGGCCGCCGGCTGAAAACGCCGCACGATGAGCCATGCCAGTACCAGTGCAGCCCCCGCGCAGATCGCGATGACGGCGATCATTGGCCTCGGCGTGCCGTCGAGGAACGGACTTGCCAGCGCGATCATCACCGCGCCTGCCATCATCTGCAATGTGCCGCCCAGCGACGAGGCAAGTCCCGCCATGTCGCCGTGGTCGTCGAGCGCCATCACCATCGCCGTAGGAATGACCAGTCCGAGGCAGGCATTGGCCAGGACAAGCATGACGACAAGGGTGACGAAGTCGGGCTGACCGAACAGAGAAATCGCCAGCAGTGCAAAGGCAAAGAAGGTGAAGCCCGTGGTTGCCAGCACGACCATGCGAACCATGCCGACGCGCTCGCCAATGGTTGCGGCGAATTGCGATGCGGTGAAGAAGCCGATCGCATTGACGGCAAAGGCCAGGCTGAAGCCGGTGGGCGACAGGCCGTAAAACCCGGTATAGACGAAGGAGGCGGCGGCCAGGAAGACGAAGAAACTCGCCATGCCAAAACCGCCGATGA
>JAGRLM010000090.1 GCA_020441795.1 Nitratireductor sp. | reverse complement strand
CCATCTGGGTCTCGAAGAAACGGAACACGCAACGCCCGTCGGCCTTGGCGCGATAGAGTGCGAGATCGGCATTGCGCAGCAGCTGCGCGGGCCGCGTGCCATTCTGGGGAGCCAAAGCGATACCGATGCTCACCCCGATCTTGTGGCGTTCGCCGTCGATTTCGAAGGGCTCCTTGATTGCAGCAATCAGCCGGGCAGCCAGCTTTGCTGCGGCACCCGCATCACACTGGTTGTGCATGATGACTGCAAACTCGTCACCGCCAAGCCGTGCCAGATGGTCGCCTTCCCTCAGCAGCGATGCGATTCGCTTGCCAACCGCCTTCAGCAACTGGTCTCCGGCCTGATGGCCACGATTATCATTGATGAGCTTGAACTTGTCGAGATCGAGGAACAGCACGCCGAATTGCGAGCCATAACGCTCAAGCTTGGCGACGGCGGCATCCATCTTTTCGTTGAACATCGCCCGGTTCAACAGTCCGGTCAGCACGTCGCGATGGGCGAGCTTGTTTATCTGGATTTCGGCTGTCTTGCGCTTGCTTATGTCGGAACAGATTCCAACATAGCCCTGGAAACTGCCATCCGAATTGAGGTTCGGCTTGCCCGTCAGGTTCCACCATCTGGTCTCGCCGTTGATGGATACTTCAACCTCGACATCGCGGAATTGTTCATGCTGCGCGATTACGCTTTCAATGGGCCAGACAGCAGCTTCGTCTGTTGCCTTTGATTTCAGCAATGCCATGAATTCGGCGCCGGCCAGTTTTGCTGGCTCCGAGCCCCAGGCGCTGGCGAAGCGGGAAGAGACGCGCGCGATCTTTCCTTCTGCATCGAACTCCCAGAGCCAGTCGCTGGCATTTTCCTCGAATTCCTGCACCACCAGGCTGATGATCTGCTTCTGCTCCCAAAGCTCCATTTCGGCTACGATGTGGCGAACCAGATTGCGTGCATAACGCACAGACAGGGGCGGGATAAGGACCACAAATGACAGCACCATTCCAAACATGGCAATGCTGTCAGTGACACCTTTTGAGAACAACAGCCCGACACTGACGCCGGCCAGGCATGAAGTGAGAAAGGCGAATACTGCCTGTGGAATGCTGGTTAGCGCAAAGGTCGCTCCAAAAAGCACCGCAGACATGGAGACGGCCACCAACATCGAGAAATGCGGATCACCCGAGGGCATCACGATGATGGGCAGGATACCCCAAGTCGCTCCCAGTAGCAGGCCATGGGTGACTGTCTTGCGAAGGGTCCGCTGGTAATCGCTGCCTTTCCGCTTGCCGTTGAGACTTCTCAGCCAGGTGCGGAAACCCATCCCCTGCAAAACAGTTACGGAAAGTGCCCAGGCAAGCAGTGGTATGAACAGTGGACCGTTCCAGGCATGGAAAAGAACCATCGATACAATGAAGATGGCTCCAATGGTCATTCCCGGCAGGGTTTGCAAGACCGTTTCGGCCTGTTCGGTCATGACTTGGGAACGCCTGGTCGAGCTGATCGCGCTTGTGCCGATCTGGCGTTCAAAGTAACTGTTTATGCTCGCGATCATGCTTGAAAGTCTCACCCTGCCATTCGCACTTGTGCAATTGATAGGGTGTCAGCTGTTAATATGGAGTTGAAAAACCGAGCCAGCCCCGAACATGGTTAAAAATGCATTTTATTGCTAATCATCAATAAATACGCATGCTTTATTTTTCGTTTATTTTGATATTCAATTGCATTTCGAGATGCAACGAAACATACACCAATGCAATAAATCCTAATTTCACAATTATATTATAGCTTCTGCCCCATAACCCACACAGCAAACACGGGGGCAGCAATGCACAACGAGAACAATAATTCACCGCTGAACATTCCAATGTCAGCCCTGGGCGGCAGTCTTCGCGATTATCGTGCACCAGGCGGCAGCGATCTGATCGGACGGGCTGATGCCTTCTACAAGTGGCAGGACCTGCGCAGGGAAAACGGGCTTTGGCCATATGCGCGTTCAACATCCTCCGCTCCAAAGACGCATTGTACAGCCCTGACTGATGACGGATTTTCGATTGATGGCGTGAATTTTGCCTCCCAGGACTATCTCAGCCTGTCTTCGCACCCGGCCATCAAGGCCGCTGCCATGCAGGCGGTTGAAGAATATGGCGTGCATTCAGCCGGGTCAGCTGCCCTGCTGGGCAATACCCGCCAGTCGCTCGGCCTTGAAGCGCGGATTTCAGCGTTCCTCAAGGGTCGCAATGTGGTTCTGTATCCGTCCGGATGGTCAGCAGGCTTTGCTGCGGTTCAGGGATTTGTGCGGCCGGAAGATCATGTTGTGATGGATGTGCTGGCACATTCCTGCTTGCAGGAAGGCGCGCGCGCGGCCACTTCGAACATTCACTATCATGGACACCTGAATTTGCGTGGTCTTGAGCGCCGCCTTCAGAAGATCCGCGCCAATGATGCATCCAATGCGATCCTGGTTGTTACGGAAAGCCTCTTCTCGATGCATGCCGACACGCCGGACCTTGCTGCAATGGTTGCGATCTGCCGCAATTATGATGCCAGGCTGCTGGTTGATTGCGCCCATGACTTTGGTTGCATCGGTGATGACGGCCTTGGCCATCTGGGACTGCAGAACGTAATGGATGATGTCGACATCGCCATTGGCAGTTTCTCGAAGACCTTTGCATCGAATGGCGGCTTCATCGCGGTCAAGACCCGTGCAGCGGCTGAATATCTCAAATATTTCAGCGCGACACAGACCTTCTCCAATGCGCTTTCTCCGGTTCAGGCAGCCACTGTCAGCGCTGCGTTCGACATTGTCGAATCCGAGGAAGGCCGTCTGCGCCGTCGCAAGCTGATGGAAAACATCCTGTATCTGCGCGAGCAGATGAACCTTGCCGGCCTGGAGACCCATGGTGATCCTTCACCAATTGTTCCGGTCGGAGTGGGTGCAGAAGGCCTTGCGCGCATTGCAGCGTTCGAGCTTTCGAAGCGTGGTGCCATCGCCAATCTGGTCGAGTATCCGGCTGTCCCGCAGGGCGGCGCGCGCTTCCGTGTCCAGGTAATGGCCGATCACAGCCGCGAGGATATCGATCTGCTCGTCAAGCTGATGCATCAATCCATGACATCGGCAGATCACACATTCCGTCTGCTGCAAGAGGCAAACCACCAGACCGCAGTTGAGCAAAATGCCGAACTGACGAATATCAAGTCAGCAGCTGCGTAAGTTGGAAAAACAGGTCAGGATGACTGTGTCATGAAATGTCCACCACGACTACTTGCTGTCGATGATGATGTCGCATCTGCCGAACTCATTGTGCGGGTTGCGGAGCGCTGTGGCTATGAAGGTTTTGCCACATCGGATTCGCGCGGCGTCATCAATCTCACCAATGCATTGAAGCCGGATATCATTGCGGTGGATATATGCATGCCCAATATCGACGCGATCGAATTGTTCCAGTTGCTGGCGAATGCCGGCTACCGGGGTGAGGTTCTTATTGTAAGCGGACAACAGCCACAGGTACTCGAAGCCACCCGCAAGCGGGCAGTGGAAATTGGAATTCCTGTGCTCGGGGTTCAGCAAAAACCCCTCGACTTCCAGATCCTGCGCGAGACATTGAGGCGAGAGATCGAGGCCCGCAGCGCTGCCTGATTATCCGGCTTCGCCCGGGGGTGCCCGACCATCCACCCAAACCTGCATGAAACACATGGCATCCTTGTTCTTGGCAAGGGCCATGTGTTTCTGTTTTTGCGGATCACGTATGTCAAAGAACTGCCGATCGCAGGCAGCTCCTTGTCACATATTCACGGAAAGTGAGATCGGCCCAGGCTTTCAGCCAGCCATCGAGGAGGGGCTTGTTACTGCCAGTGCCCTGCTGGCATGCAGCGCGTTTTCCAACTTGTCGAGAAGACGCGGCAGGTCCACGGGCTTGGTATCAAAGTCACAGCAACCTGCGTCCATCGCCTTGCGACGATCCGTTTCGAAGGCACTGGCGGTAAGCGCAATGACCGGGATCGCCTCGGTTTCCGGCTGGGCCTTGAGACGCCTTGTTGCCTCGCAGCCATCCATTTCGCCCAGACCGATATCCATGAGAATGATATCGGGCTTCTGGGTTTGCGCAGCGACTATCCCGGATGGGCCATCAACAGCGAAGCGCACGGTATAGCCACGTCTTTCCAGACGACGGCCCAATACGTCACGGTTCACCGGATTGTCTTCAACTACAAGAACCATGGTCATTTCAGTCTCCTAGCGATGCCAATTTCGGGCATCCAATCAAATTCCAGTCCACACACCCACAGCGCCAGCTGCCCTTGCTAGCTTGCAGCCCGCTTCGGCTGGGACTGCTGCTTTGACGTTTCGAGGCTGCTGAGCGCGGCGCGAAGCTTCGTGCTGTCCAGCGGCTTGGAAATGAATGCGGTCGCATCATGCAATTCCGCCTTCTGACGTTCTTCCAGGATGCTCAACATGAATACGGGAATGGTGGCCGTTTGCTGATCCGACTTCAGCGTGTTGATGACATCCCAGCCATCCAGTCCCGGCATCAGGATATCGAGGAAGATCGCCGCCGGCTTGACGGTGCGAGCCAATTGCAGGACCGAACCGGGCGCATCAGTGCAGATCACGGAATATCCTTCCTTGGCCAGCAGGCGCTCGGTCAGTTCCAGAAATGCGTGATCATCATCGACGACCAGGATATTGCCCTTGGGCTTTTCCAGCTGGTTTGACGAATACCCGGCATATGCCTCCTTGCGCTCAGCGAGATCGGTCTCTGCCTCCGCAAGGGCATAGTCAAATTCCTGGTTCGCTGCGCTTTGGTGATCGCTCTGGACGGTTGCCAATTCGCCATTCACGTCTGCGCAGCTTGTCGGCAGATCGATGGTGAAGCACGATCCCTGGCCTTCAGCGCTTTCTACAAGAATGTCGCCACCCATCAACCGGCAAAGATTGCGGCTGAGAGACAGGCCAAGTCCGGTACCTCCGAATTTTGCAGTGATCGCGGCATTGGCTTGCGCGAAATTGGAAAACAGGTTCTTTTGAGCCTCGGGCGATATGCCAAGTCCGTTGTCCTTGATCTTTACGTGGATACGGTCCTGACCATCGGCACCCGGTATGCGATTGGCTATCAGCCGTATTTCGCCGTTCTGGGTAAACTTGGCGGCATTGGACAGCAGGTTGTAGATCGCCTGGCGCAACTTGGTGCCATCAAGATAAATCTGGCCAAGATTGTCGCCACGTTCCACGATGAAGCGATTGGTGTTCTTCGCCGCAAGCGGACGGCTGGTGGATTCGATCTCGTCGATAAGCGCCGCAAAGTCGATTGTCTCGGGATACAATTCGGTCTTGCCGGCCTCGATCTTCGAGATGTCGAGAATGTCATTGACCATGGACAGCAAATGCTTGCCTGCGGCGCTGATCTTCTGGAGGTCGGCAATCTGTTCGCCGCGGCCTTCCAGTTCCGCGTCCTCGAGAAGGATTTCGCTGTAGCCCAATACCGCATTGAGCGGCGTGCGCAATTCATGGCTCATCTTGGCGAGGAAGTCCGACTTGGCGCTGTTGGCCTGCTCGGCTTCTTCCTTGGCTGCGGTCAATTGTGCCAGGGTTTCCTGGTGGCGGGCAATCTCACGCAGGAATTCCGACTGGGAATCAACGACGGTGGCGTAATAACTCGCCATGAAAAATACATATGCAGATGCGCCGAAGGTAGACAACATCGCCACTTGCGACATGTTTTCAAGCGGAATGTGCTGCGGGAAGGACCCGCCATACATCATCACCGATCCGAAAACCAGAAGACCCAGCATTACCTGGAAGAAGATGGTTACACTCTGCCAGAGCCCTGAGCCGAGGTAAAAGAATGCCAGCAATGGCAGAACGAGATACCACATCAAGAATGGCGAAGCAGCGCCACCATAGTGATAGGATCCCCACAGAATGGCGAATGAAAGGTTCTGGACCGATATGATTGCCAAAGCCGAATAGGCCTTTGGCCATATTTTCAGGGCTATCGGAAAAAGCCAGAACGCCAGGATCGAGGCTCCCAGTATCGGCACATGCGGATAGGGTTCCGGATCGACATTCATCAAAAGGATTGCAAACACGCCCGTGAACGGGCCGAGCAAATGCGATATCAGGAACATCCTGACCCGCTTTTCCTTTCCGATGTCGTTTCGGAAATCATCGGGTACGAAAAAGTCGATCAGTTTGTTGAGTTGCTGCAAAAGCAAGGACATCGGGCAAATTCCTGTTTCAGGTCGCTTTGCCGATTATCCATCAGTGATACATAACAAGTGGTAAACGCAGCGAACCGGGTCTACAGGCAGGCCTCGAACAGCGCGCGGGTGTTTTCCGCTGTCAACTCGATCGGGTTGCCACCGCAGCTTGGGTCCTCCAACGCCATGACAGTGAGTTCGTCAAGATCAGGGTCCTTTACCCCCAGCGCAGTGAGGTTGGCCGGGATTGACAGTGCCGCATTGAGCGATCCGACATGATCGTAAAAGCCATCGAATCCGCCCCTGATTCCAAGATAGTCGGCAGCACGTGCAATCTTTGTCTCGATTGCCGGGCGGTTGAATTTCAACACCGGCTGCATGACAACCGCATTTGTCGTACCATGATGCGTGTGAAAGACCGCGCCAATCGGGTGTGAAAGCGAGTGGATGGCGCCCAGCCCTTTCTGGAAGGCTGTGGCACCCATGGCCGCCGCAGCCATCATTTCTGCGCGTGCCTCGATATCCGTGCCGTCATTGTAGGCGCGCACCAGGTTGTCGCTGACAATACGCATGCCTTCAAGCGCAATGCCTTGCGACATGGGATGCCAGAAAGGTGAACAATAGGCCTCAAGGCAGTGGGCAAAGGCGTCCATGCCGGTTCCTGCGGTAATCATCTTCGGCATGCCGACCGTCAGCTCGGGATCGCAAATGACGATTGCCGGCATGATCTTCGGATGGAAGATGATCTTCTTGCGATGGGTGATCGAATTGGTCAGGACCCCTGCCCTGCCGACCTCGGAGCCGGTGCCGGCCGTTGTTGGCACGGCAACTATGGGAGCAATCTTCGAGGCATCTGCCCGCGTCCACCAGTCGCCGATATCCTCAAGGTCCCAGACGGAGACCGTTTGCCCGGCCATCAGCGCAATGAGCTTGCCGAGATCAAGTCCGGACCCACCACCGAAGGCGACAACGCCATCATGGCCACCAGCCTTGTAGGCCGCTACGCCTGCATCAAGATTGGCTTCGTTGGGATTGGGATCGACATCGGCAAAAATCGCTGCACCAAGCCCTGCGGCTTCCATTATGGCGAGCGTGGATTGGGTGACCGGGAGCGCGGCAAGTCCCTTGTCAGTCACGAGAAGCGGACGGGAAATGCCAGCGGCCTTGCAGGCAGCGGGCAATTCGGCGATACGACCGGCGCCGAAACGGATGGAAGTGGGGTAGTTCCAATTGGCGGTGTGAACCATGGCTAAAGCCTCTTGAGATGGTAGGACTTGGGTCGCGTCACGGACTGGAAACCAAGCATGGAAAGGGATGCGCCGCGTCCGGTATCCTTGCAGCCGGTCCAGCATAATGCGGGATCGAGGTAGTCGCAGCGGTTCATGAATATCGTGCCGGTTTCAATCCGGCGACCGATTTCGGCTGCTGCATCGATGTCATTGGTCCAGAGCGATGCTGTCAGACCAAAATCGGAATCATTCATCAGGCTGATCGCCTCTTCATCCGAGGATACCTTCATGATGCCGACAACCGGGCCAAAGCTCTCCTCGCGCATGACCCGCATCGAGTGATCGACATCGACCAGTATCTGTGGCGCGAGATAGGCAGTGTTGCCAGTATCGGCAGCAAAGCGTGACGTGTCGATGAGCGCGCGCGCGCCTTTTGCCACTGCCTCGCTGATCTGGCTGCGAACCGTCTCGGCAAAGCGGACATGCGCCATCGGTCCGATGGTGGTTTCCTTGTCCAGCGGATTGCCAAGCCTGTAGGTCTCGACCAGGGCCACAGCTTTCTCGACGAAGGCATCGAACAGCGATTCATGCACATAGATGCGCTCTATTCCACAGCAGCACTGGCCGGAATTGAACATCGCGCCGTCCATCAGCACGTCGACGGCAGCATTCAGGTCCGCGTCGGGGCGGACATAGCCAGGGTCCTTGCCGCCGAGTTCAAGGCCTATCGGTGTGAAGGTTCCTGCGGCAGCACGCTCGATTGCCTTGCCGCCATTGACCGAGCCGGTGAAGTTGATGAAATTGAAGCTTCGCTCGGCGATCAACTGGCTTGTCGTGTCATGCGAAATGAAGATGTTGGCAAACAGCCCTTCCGGCAAGCCGGCACGCTCGAAAGCCTGCTTGAAGCGCTCACCAGCGAGCAGGGTTTGCGTTGCGTGTTTGAGCACAACTGCATTGCCCGCCATCAGTGCCGGCGCGATCGTATTGACTGCCGTCAGGTACGGATAATTCCATGGCGCGATCACAAAGACTACCCCAACCGGTTCCCGCGCCAGATAGCGCAGGAACTTGTCGCTATCCTCGATCACCGTGTCGGCAAGTGCCGTTTCGGCAATCGAACCCATGTAGGAGCTGCGTTCCTTGACGCCGCCTATTTCTCCGCCATAGCGGATCGGACGACCCATCATATGCGCGAGTTCCGGAACGACCTCGCTATTGATGGCCTCGAGTTCGGCAATTCCCTTCAGCACCAGCGCAACGCGCTCGGACACTGGCAGGCGTGCCCAGTCGCGCTGGGCCTGCCTTGCCTTGGCGAGCGTCGCAGAGACCTGCGTGGCTGATTGCAACGGGCGCTCGGCATAAACCGAGCCATCAATCGGGGATATGCATTTGAGACTTGTCATTCCAGTTCAGACCCTTTCGAAGCCGCGGGCGATTTCCCAATCGGTGACAACCTTGTCAAATTCTTCCTGCTCCCATTCGGCGCAGCGCGTGTAGTGGTCAATGACGCCGTCACCAAACGCCTCGCGGAGCATTTTTGATTTGCGTAATGTAATCGTTGCCTCACGCAAGGTGTTGGGAATTTCTGGCACTTTCCGCGCATCATAGACATCACCCGTGGTCGGCGGGGCAAGTTCCATCTTGTCCTCGATGCCCTTCATGCCAGCGGCAAGTTGAACTGCCAGCGCCAGATAGGGATTGATATCTGATCCACCGATGCGGCACTCAACGCGCACACCCTTGCTGCCTTCGCCACACAGGCGGAAACCGGCGGTCCGGTTGTCGACAGACCAGACGGCTTTCGTTGGCGCGAACGTGCCCTTCATGAAGCGCTTGTAGCTGTTGACATAAGGCGCCATGAACCAGGTGTAGTCGCGTGCATAATGGATCAGGCCAGCCATGTAGTGACGCATCAGTTGCGACATGCCGTATTGGGCCGACTTGTCGAAAAACGCGTTGCTGCCATCGCTGGCGGCCAATGATTGGTGAACATGAGCGGAGCTGCCGACGCGGCGATGGTCCCATTTCGGCAGGAATGTCACCGCACGGCCCTGCTGCCAGGCGATCTCCTTGGTGGCGTGTTTGGCAATCGTATGGTGATCGGCAGTGGCAAGGGCCGGTGCATAGCGAATGTTCAACTCTTCCTGACCAGCCTCAGCTTCGCCCTTGGAGTTTTCCACCGGCACGCCCATCGTCACCAGATGGTTGCGAATTGGCCGCATGATCGCCTCTTCCTTGGAGGTCTGAAAGATGTGGTAATCTTCGTTGTAGCCGCTGATCGGCTCGAGCGAGCGAAAGCCGGACTTGCGGATTTCGTCAAAGGATTTCTCGAAGATGAAGAATTCGAGTTCGGTTGCCATCACCGGTGTCAGCCCCATTGCCTCGAAACGGGCAACCTGGCGCTTGAGTATCTCGCGCGGCGAATGCGGCACCGGCTTGTGGGTATGGTGGTCGAGCAGGTCGCAAAGCACCATCACCGTGCCTTCCAGCCATGGGATCGGGCGCAATGTCGAAAGATCGGGCTTCATGATGTAGTCGCCATAGCCCTGGCGCCAACTGGTGGAGGCGTAGCCATCTGGCGTAGCCATTTCAAGGTCGGTCGCCAGCAGATAATTGCAGCAATGGGTTTCATCATGGGCGCTGTCGATAAAATGCACTGCGGTAAAGCGCTTGCCCATCAAGCGTCCCTGCATATCGACTGCGCAAACCAGGACTGTATCCACCTCGCCCTTTTTTGCGGCAGCCTTCAGGGTGTCGAAATTCATTGTCTCAGGCATCCGGCCCACTCCCATTAACAAAGCCGGGAGTGACACTCCCGGCTGCAGAAATTTGCATCGCCTGTCACCATGCGACAGGCGATGCGATTTGTCATCAGGTCTGGCTGTAGGGGAACCCTGCGCTGTTGATGACCTTGTTGTATTCCTTGAAGATCGAGATCACCTTTGCCTTCAATTCGCTCTCGGCGGCAATTTCGTCCCAGAACTTCACTGCTGCGGCTTCAACCTGTGCCCATTCCTCCGCTGGAACCGAACGGAGTTGCAGCTTGTCGCCGGTCGCGCGAAGCTTGGCCTCGCCACCCCAGTACCACTGGTTGCGGAAGGTATGGCTCGCTTCCATGCAGGACATGTAGATCTGCTTGAGATGATCGGGCAGGTCTGCCCACTTCTTCTCATTGGCGAACCATGAACCAATCCATGCACCCGAAATGTTGTTGGTCAGGAAGTAGTCGGTCACGTTTGCCCAGCCGACGGTGTAGTCCTCGGTAATTCCGGACCATGCCATTCCGTCCAGTTCACCGGTCTGGACCGCCACTTCCGCATCCTCGTATGGGATCTGCACCGGCACGACACCGAATTGCGTCAGGAAGCGGCCTGCCGTCGGGAAGGTGTAAAGCTTGAGACCGCTGAGGTCGGCCAGGCTCTTGATTTCCTTCTTGGTGTTGAAGTTGCACGGATCCTGACCGGCAGCTGACAGCCAGGTAACGCCGCCCGCCTTGGCATAGGCATCACGCCAGATATCGGCAAGGCCATATTGCTGGAACAGAACCGGCACGTCGACAATCGAGCGTGTGGCAAACGGGAAATAGCCGCCAAAAATACCGACTTCAGTCGGGGATGCCATGGAGTCATCGTCCGAATGCACCGCATCAATGGTGCCTGCCTGCATGGCGCGGAAGAGTTCACCCGTTGGAACGATCTGGTCGGCGAAGAACAGTTCGATCACCATTTCGCCATTTGCCGCCTTGTTGAAGGCATCGACGAAAGGCTGGGTAACGAACTGGCCAAGCGTTGCACCGGCATAGGTCTGCATTCGCCAGCGAATGGGTTCCTGGGCAATGACTGGTGGAGCGGCAAGCACTGTGCCTGCAGCAGCGCCGGCACCGACGGCACCGGATTTCTTGATGAATTGACGCCTGCTAATCATTTCAGTCTCCTTTGCTCTTCTTGCTTGGCTCACCATTCACCCCTTGAAGGTGTCCGGTGAGGTTCCCTTTTCGGTTGCCTATCGTGTCTGCGTTTCGCAATGATGTTGCAAAGCGGAGACCCGAATTCTTCCCCTTCACTCTTACCCTTGGAGTTTTCCCTGGAATTGTGACGGCAGCCACAATGCCAGTTCCGGAAACAACATCACGATCACAAGGGTGACGATCATGACGATGACGAACGGAATGACGGACAGATAGATGTCACGCAGCTTGATGTCGGGCGGAGCCATGGCGCGCATCAGGAACAGGTTGTAGCCGAATGGCGGGGTCATATAGGCGATCTGGCAGGTAATCGTGTAGAGCACTCCATACCAGACAAGATCAAAACCCAGCAGTTTGACCAGCGGCACATAAAGTGGCGCGACAATGACCAGCATGGCTGTGTCATCAAGGAAGGTTCCCATCAGCAGGAATGAAAGCTGCATCAGAATCAGCACTTCCCACGGCTCGAGTCCGAGCCTGCCGAGGAAGAAGCCCTCGATGGCCTTGACCGCACCGAGGCCGTCAAACACGGCGCCAAAGCAAAGGGCCGCCAGGATGATCCACATAAACATGCAGGAAATGCCGAGCGTCTTCCTGACCGTGTTCTCGAATACCTCGCGGGTCATGCGGCCCTTCAGGATTGCTGCACCCATGGCAGCCAGTGCCCCGACTGCCGAACTTTCGACCAGGCTAGTGTAACCGGTGAGAAACAGCCCGTTCATGAGCGCGAAAATGCCAAGGGGAACCAGGCCTGCACGAAGCAGCCTGAAGCGCTGGCCCCAGGTAATGCCAGCGCGTTCCTCGGCCGATAGCGGCGGTCCCAGATGCGGCTGGATCTGGCAGCGAACAAATATGTAAATAACGAACAGCGTCGCCATCAGCAGGCCGGGGATCACTCCGGCGAGCCAAAGCTGGCTTACGGGCTGGCGCGCGATCATGCCATACAGCACCAGAACAACAGATGGCGGGATAAGGATGCCGAGCGACGAGCCGCCCTGGATGACGCCCGTGATCATCTGCTTGTCATAGCCACGCCGGATAAGCTCCGGCAGAGCGATTGTGGCGCCAATCGCCATGCCTGCCACCGACAAGCCGTTCATGGCGGAGATGATGACCATCAGTCCGATGGTGCCGATCGCCAGTCCGCCTGGTATCGGCCCGAACCAGACATGGAACATCTTGTAGAGATCATCGGCAATCCGACTTTCGGAAAGCATGTAGCCCATGAAGATGAACATCGGCAGCGTCAGCAGCGGATACCATTTCATCAGCTTGATCGACTGGGCAAAGGCGATTTCCACGCCGCCTGTTCCCCACAGCGGCAACACGGCAATGACAGCCACCGCACCAATAACGCCAAAGACGCGCTGCCCGGTCATCAGCAGCAGCATCATGGATGCAAACATGAAGAAGGCGATCAGTTCATAATTCACAGGCCCGCCTCCGCCTGGTGCTTGACTTCGACACCGCGCAGGAAAAGCAGATCGCGAAACAGCTCGGCGATTGCCTGCAGCAACATCAGGAAAATGCCGAATGTCGCCACCAGCTTGACCGGCCACATATAGGGCCGCCAGACAGAATGGGCCCGCTCACCATATTCGATGGCGTAGGTTGTGCTGGAAATGCCGCCATACAGGAGTACTGCAAGATAGAAGATCAGGAACAGCACCGTAATCGAATCCACGGCAGCCTTGCGTCGGGGCGTCCAGCTGCCATAGGCAAGGTCCATGCGGACATGGTCACCAAGCTGCACGGAATAGGGTCCGCCCAGGATGTAATAGGCGACCATGGCGAATTGCGCCATTTCCAGCGTCCAGAGCGAGGGA
>JAGRLM010000089.1:15685-27674 GCA_020441795.1 Nitratireductor sp. | reverse complement strand
TCTGGGTCAAGCTGATGGGCTTTGATGATCGCGGCAAGGTTCGCCTGTCGATGAAGGTCGTGGACCAGGCAACCGGCAAGGAACTGGCAAAGCCGGAAGCCAGGGAAGACGACGCCGACTGAACCATGCGGCGATAGCAAAACTGAAAAAGGGCGCGGGACCACTGGGTTTCGCGCCTTTGCTTTTTTAGTATTTCCAGGGAAATCCACATGGACATCAACGCCGCCAGAACGCTGATGCTGGCAATGGCCGGGCAGCCGATGCTTGCGCATGATGAGGGGCGCATTGCCTTTTTCAACGCAATGCCCCTGCCCGATGCGGATGCCGCATTGATTGCGGCAATCGATTGCGAACAGGGGTTCAAGCCACAGCATCTTTCGCTGATCAAGGCCGGCTATCAAACGGGTCCACAAATGGCGGAGGGCGAGCATGTTGCCGGATTGATGTTGGTGACACGCTCGCGCAAGATGAACGAGACCCTCCTGCACCGCGCCTGGAACGCGGTGCAACAGGGCGGCGAGATCGTTGTTTGCGGGGCAAAGAATGACGGCATTCAGGCCTTGCGGAAATTTGCAGGGGAGCATGTCGGCATTGATCGCAGCCTGTCCAAGCATCACGCCATAGCTTTTGCCTTCACGAAATCCGGTGAGAACCCGTTCCCCATGCCTGCACAGGCACTGAGTGAGGGTTTGACGGTAGGGCCCGGGATGTTTTCAGCCGATGGCCCGGATCAGGGGTCGCGTCTCCTGGCGCAGGTTTTCAGCAAGCGAATACAGGGCAAGGTCGGGGATTTTGGCGCCGGCTGGGGATATCTGGGGCTGGAATTGCTTAAATCCGAAGCCAGACCGGAAGTGCTCATTTGCCATGAAGCCGATCATGCCTCGCTTCAGGCAGCAAGGGCCAATCTGGTAGCGCAGTCTTCGGCCGTCGCGATGGAGTTTCACTGGAGCGACCTTACCACCGAAAATCCCGGTTCCGGCTTTGACTGGATCGTCATGAATCCGCCCTTTCATGCAGGCCGGGCGCAAGACCCGGGTATCGGCATTGCCTTCATTGCGACGGCAGCCAAGGCGCTGAAACCCGGCGGCAGGCTGCTGATGGTGGCAAACCGCAAGCTGCCCTATGAAAAGGCCCTTTCGCTTCATTTTCGTCAGGTCAAGACGGTGCTCGAGGCAGACGGCTTCAAGGTGGTGGAGGCCATGCGATAAAAAAGCGCCCGGCCAAGCCGGGCGCTATCACTGCAGTATCCTCGCTGTGTGTGACGGGAATGCGGGGAGGGAGGGTTCCTTACTGCAGTGAATTCGTTACGATCTCCTCGAGCAGTGCTTCCACCGCTTTCAATTCCGATGTCTCATTGCCGGAAACGACCGGCCTGCGATAACCCACGGTAACCGTGCCCGCGCTGCCCGTTTCCTCATAGGCGAAGACCACATAGGGGCACAGCGCGATGTTTTGCGGATCAGCCGCTACTGCGGCATGGGTCAGGGCCGCTGAACAAAAATGCATGTAGACGGCGTTGGCATAAGGGGACTGACTACCGGTCGCATCGGCTGTGCGGTTCAGCATGTCATTGACATGCCCGACATAGTCGATGACCAGACCGTGATTGACCACTTCGTCCTGCAGGTCGGCGAGGACTTCGTCAAACGCACCGCTTGTCTGGTAGCTGACAGCTCCGGCTTGCCGGTTTTCCTGGCTCTCGGCCATTGCCGCGGAGGTTGCGAGACCAAGACACAACAAGGCTGCAACAGCCAGTTTGACGCTCGTATTCACCATGGTCCTCCTCCCGAAGTTTGATGCTGCCAACACCTGAAAGCTAGCTTGACGCCTGCCCCACTGCTTTGATCTGGGTCAACAATTGTCCATTTTGTTTCTCAGCCTGCGTCTCAGGCAATGCTGCAGCGCTCCGGCGGTCCATCACGGCATCCGCGATACCGGCCGAAAGCCACATGGCCAACAAGGCAATCCATGCTGTCAGCGCCATGACCGAACCGCCGGTCACCCCGGCTCCGACGGCGCATCCGCCAGCCAGCATACCGCCGAAACCCATCAGCGATGCACCAACCAGATAGCGCAACATTCCGGTATCAGCGTCAAAGCTTTGCCAGCGAAACTCCCGAGCAATCAATGCGGCAATCATCGATCCGACAAAGACGCCGGGCACGAGGCCCGTATCGAAGGTGAGCGGTATGGATGGATCCGTCACCAGCGCCATCAGCGTGTTGGCGGATGGCCCGGTAAAGCTCACGCTCTTTACCGGTATCACGTCAAAGCTCCACGACGCCTGCCAGGCTGTCAGATACCAGCCAAGCGCCACGGCAGCGCCCGTCATGAAAGCACCGAAGGAAATCCAGAGCCCGGACTTGCTACGCCAAGCGAGAAGCAGGCCTGCTGCCAGAAGCACCGCTCCCATCGCCATCGGCAATCCTGTTGGTAGCCAAAGCGCCATGTCGCGCGAAGACGGGCCGACCAGCCATAGCGTTGAAAGCTGCATGCGCAATGGCGAGAAGATACCTGTCAGCGAAGCCTGTGCGATCAATGTCAAAACAAGTCCGGCGACAAGGGCCCGCAAATTGCCGGTCGCTGAAAGGACCAGAAGGCGGCTGGCGCAACCACGCGCCAGAATCATGCCGGTACCAAACATCGCCCCGCCAATGATTGCGCCCGACATCGAGCCGGTTGCCGTCAGCTGGCGGATCGTCGAGGTATCGAGCGTGCCACGCCAAACCTGCAATTGCGTCAGCAACAATGCAGCGGAGAAGGTGACCAGCCAGATCGCGAATTTCGGCCCTGGCCTTGCCCTCCAGAACTCGATGCAGGCCGAGCGAAGGCAAAACCGGCTTTGCTGGGCAAAGGCACCAAAGACGAGGCCGACAACGAGCCCTGTGAGCGCCGCGGTTTGTGCATCACCCAGAAATTCAGCCCAGGACTGCATGGCAGAAAACATGGCTGTTTCAGTTTTGCTAGTGATGGCGCAATTGCCGGATCAGCCCGGAATTGGGGCAAAATGCCGGCGGATTGGCATTCATGTGTGCGCCGTCAAGCCATTCCTCGCAAGCTTCGGTTGCCTTGCAGGCAGCGCAACGCATCATCGCGCCCCTGATATTGTTTTCAAATTCGGCCGCGCATGCAGGATTATCCAACGCACCCGTTACGTTGAACATGCGCCGCATCAAATCGAAGTGGCCGGTTATCCGTCGCCAAATGCCCATGACAGTTCCCTCCGGATGTTCGTCATCGGGGTAAACGATGCATTGCACGGAGATCATCTGCATTGATCGGGATCAAAAGACGCTGACAACATTTCAGCGCAGTGACGCGATGCCACTGGCAATACAACACTGCTGGCAATAGTGTGGCGCGAATCATCATGTGAACCATGGCGTCGGGTCTCAGGGAGAATACGAATGAACGCAGGCATAACCGCTTCGGTGGCTACAGCATCCTTGTATGCAGCCGTTTTTGCGATAATCGGGATATGGCTCGGGGTTATCGTCGGCCAATGGCGGCAGCGTGAGAAAGTCTCGATCGGCGATGGCGGCAAGATCGACCTGATCCGGGCGATGCGTGGCCAGGCCAATTTCATCGAGACGGTTCCGATGGTGCTGATCCTGTTCTTCGCCATGGCACTGCTGGGCGCGCCCTACTGGGTCATTCATCTGTTTGGCGCTCCGTTGGTCGTTGCGCGCATCGTGCACGGCCTGCATTTTTCAAAGCCTGGCCAGCCGGGGTGGCAGCGCGCCATTGGTGCCGTCATCAGCATCCTGGTGACAATCCTCGCGGCCATTGGGGTGGCTGGTCATGCCATTTACGCCATGATGCAAGGGTGAAACGGTCCGAACAATCCGTCTATTGCCGGATCGGTCATTCCTCCCTAGGATACATTCCGAAAGATGATTATTTGAATGTGTCAAAGGGAGGAAAACACATGCGCATTCTTTCTGCACTCTTCGCATTGGTGGGGATGCTGGCGATCAGCCAGGCTGCAATGGCCGGAGACGCCATGCACAAGATCGCGTTTCACGTGGATCAGAACGACCCGGCCGTAATGAACCTGGCACTCAACAATGTCGCCAATGTCCGGAAATATTATCAGGCCAAGGGTGAAACGGTTCAGATCGAGGTGATCACCTACGGACCCGGTCTCAACATGCTCGTGGACGATACAAGCCCGGTCAAGGATCGGATTGCAGCCATGTCGCTGGAGGACCCAAGCCTGCAGTTTTCCGCCTGCGGAAATACCCATGCGGCCATGAGCAAGAAGGCAGGGCATGATATCCAGCTGATCGCGGAAGCGACTATGGTGCCTTCGGGCGTGGTTCGCCTGATGGAACTGCAAGAGCAGGGTTACAGCTACGTAAAACCGTGATTCCAAATACTCCGCCATCGCGGGCAAACATGAAAAAGGGCGCTGTTATGCGCCCTTTTTTGTGACCCTGCCTGGGAAGGCTCTATTCGCGATCGGTGGTTTTCAACTCGTCAATGCGCGGCATGGAAATGGTTGAATAGCCGGAATCTACAAAGTGGATTTCTCCCGTAACCCCGGAAGAGAGATCAGAAAGCAGATACAAGGCGGAACCGCCGATTTCGTCGATCTCGACGGTACGGCGCAGCGGTGCATTGCGCTTCTGGAAGTTGAACATCAGCCGCGCATCAGACACGCCTGCACCCGCCAGCGTTCTTACGGGTCCGGCCGAAATCGCATTGACGCGGATATTGTCGGGACCAAAGTCATTGGCAAGATAACGCACGCTTGCTTCCAGTGCAGCCTTCGCGACACCCATGACGTTGTAGTTGGGCATGACACGGGTCGAGCCGCCATAAGTGAGCGTGATCATCGAGCCGCCGTCACTCATGAGCGGGGCCGCGCGGGCTGCAATCTCTGTAAAGGAGAAGCAGGAAATCACCATCGAGCGGACGAAGTTTTCACGCGAAGTATTGGCGTACAAACCCTTGAGTTCGTTCTTGTCCGAAAACGCAATTGCATGGACCAGAAAATCGATCTTGCCCCATTTGGCCTTGAGCTCGGAAAAAACCGCATCGACTGTCGAGGCATCCTCGACATCGCAGGGAAGCAATAGATCCGAGCCGACGCTCTGCGCCAGCGGCCTGACGCGCTTGCCAAAGGCTTCGCCCTGATAGGTAAAGGCAAGCTCGGCGCCATGTTCTGCCAGCTTTTTCGCAATACCCCATGCGATCGAGTGGTCATTCGCCACCCCCATGACAAGCCCGCGCTTGCCGGCCATCAAACCTTGCATGATCGTTCCCCCGTCAGCCGTTATAGCGCTGCATGGCCAAAGTTGCGTTGGTTCCGCCAAACCCGAAGGAGTTTGACAAAACCGTGTTGATCTTCGCGTTATCGATACGGCTGCGCACGATGTTCATGTCGGCAAAAGCCGGATCAAGCTCTTCGATATGGGCGCTTTCGCATATGAAGCCGTTGTTCATCATCAGGAGTGAATAGATTGCTTCCTGAACGCCGGTTGCGCCCAGTGAATGACCCGTGAGTGACTTCGTTGCCGAAATCGGCGGGGACCTGTCACCAAAGACCTCGCGAATTGCTTCCATTTCCTTCAGATCACCGACCGGTGTCGATGTTGCATGCGGATTGATGTAATCGATCGGCTCACCCACCGTGGAAAGTGCCATGCGCATACACCGAATGGCGCCTTCGCCTGAAGGGGCAACCATGTCGTAACCGTCGGATGTGGCACCATAGCCGACCAGCTCTCCATAAATCTTTGCGCCACGCGCCTTGGCATGTTCGAGTTCCTCGAGCACCACGACACCCGCACCACCGGCAATGACAAAGCCGTCGCGATTGGCGTCATAAGCGCGCGACGCGCGTGACGGCATATCGTTGAACTTCGATGACATTGCGCCCATGGCGTCGAACAGGTTGGACATGGTCCAGTCGAGGTCTTCCGAGCCACCTGCGAAAATGATGTCCTGCTTGCCGACCTGGATGGTTTCATAGGCATTGCCGATGCAGTGATTGGACGTGGCACAGGCAGAGGAGATCGAATAATTGACGCCCTTGATCTCGAACTGCGTGGCGAGCACCGCCGAGGCAGTCGAGCTCATCGCCTTTGGCACTGCCGTTGGCCCGATGCGTTTCGGTCCCTTTTCCTGGGTAATCAGGCCAGCCTCGAAAATCGTCCTGGTCGAAGGGCCCCCCGATCCCATGATGATACCGGTACGCGGGTTCACCACATCGGATTGTTCAAGGCCCGAATCCTGTATCGCCTGCTGCATCGCGATATAATTCCAGGCAGTGCCCTTTGCCATGAAACGGGCAGTTCTGCGGTCCAGCACCTCGAAGGGATCAAGCTGCGGCTCGCCATGCACCTGACAGCGGAAGCCATATTTGGTGTAGTCCTCGGCCGCGCGAATGCCAGATCTTGCCTCGCGCAGCGAAGCCGTGACTTCCTGGGTGTTGTTGCCGATCGAGGAGACAATGCCCATGCCGGTAATGACGACACGCTTCATGGCCGATAACCTTTCATGTTGTGCTGCAGAAAGCCGCGGCTGAAGCCCTGACGCCTGCAGGCAAGCACCGGGCCTTGTGGGGTGACCCGGCATTCCAATCAATATGGCGCTTCAGGACGCCTTTTCCTTTGACAGGCCCACCTTCAGATCAGAGGCACGATAAATGGTCTCGCCATCGGCCTTGAGCCAGCCGTCAGCAATACCCAGCACGAGCCGGCCTCGCATCACGCGCTTGAAGTCGATGCCATATTCGACCAGCTTGACCGAGGGCGTGACCATGCCCTTGAACTTCACTTCGCCGGTGGAAAGCGCCATGCCATAGCCGGGCTCTCCGAGCCAGCCGAGGTAAAATCCGGTCAATTGCCACATGGCGTCAAGGCCAAGGCAACCCGGCATGATGGGGTTGCCGATGAAATGGCAGGGGAAGAACCAGAGATCGGGCTTGATGTCGAATTCGGCGCGGATATAGCCCTTGCCATATTCACCACCCTCTTCAGAAATATCGGTGATGCGATCAAACATCAGCATTGGCGGTGCGGGCAATTGCGCATTGCCCGGCCCGAACAGCTCGGATCGGCCGCAGGCGAGCAAGTCTTCGTAGGTGTAGCTGTTTTTCCGTTCCGCCATGCTGACTGCCAATCCTCCAATTTCCGTACCGGCCAAGACTTGCCGGGTCTAGCAATAACCTAGCCGCGGGCCTCGCTGGCACGATCCCAGCCAAATGCTGAAACCGCAATAGCGGCACCATCCACAGCAGCGGGTTCTTAACACAGGCTAGCGCGGTGTCCAAAGGAAGATTGGTTTTCCCCACCGGCTTGCAGCATGCCAGATACCGCGTTTCAAGCCAGGAAAAAGGCATCTATTGCGGCAGGCTCGCAGGTTCCTTATATTCAAGGGAACGCAAAGGGTGCGCAGGCGGCCAGAAAACCCCTGACGACACGTCCTTCACGAAATCTATCAGCATTGATGGCTGCAAAAATGACCGTGATGAAACCCGCTTCACATCATCAGAATCGACCGGCCAAGCCGGACGGATTGCTGCGCAATGCCGGATTGCGGCCGACACGGCAGCGCAAGGCGCTGGCACAATTGCTGTTTGCCCAAGGCGACCGGCATGTGACTGCGGAAACGCTTTACGACGAGGCGCTGGCAGCTGGCTACCATGTGTCGCTCGCGACCATCTACAACACCTTGCACCAGTTCAGCGATGCAGGCCTGTTGCGGGTGATCGCCATTGATACGTCCAAGACCTATTTCGACACCAATACAGGCGACCATCATCATTTCTTCATCGAGGAAACCAACGAGATCGTTGACATGCCCGATGGCTATATCCGGGTAGAGAACCTGCCTGAGCCGCCGCAGGGCATGGAAATCAGCCGCGTGGACGTGATTGTCAGGGTGCGCAGTCCACTTTAGGACATATTGCAGGGGTGCCTGTTACCCGAGGCTGTCAGCCCTTGACGTCCTCGTCGGGATAAACGCCCCAAAGCTGGTTCTGGCGGATATAGCCTTCTGTTCCGCTGATGGTCAGTTCACACCAGCCATTGCTGCATTGTGAAACAGTGGCCACCACTCCCGGCTCGACCCGGGCAACAATTGCAGCTGCGGGATTGGCCGCGTTCAGCATGTCGATCATGCCTTCTCCCTTTTCCCAGGGAGCAATGATTGCGGTACGCGAACCCGACAGAAGCGAATGCATGATCCAGCCTTCATTGCCCTCGGCATCGCGAACCTTGCGCCAATTGTCATATTCCTGAATGATTTCCATCGGCAGGCCACGCTTCAGATACATCCATTCGACCTGGTATTCGCGACCGGGTCCGACCCGCATGTTGACCCGTTCCGACTTCAGTGACGCGTAGCGGGGCAGCGGGTAGCCACTGGCACCCTTGGTAACCGACTGGGCCTGGGCCTGCGGTATTTGCAGGAAAAGGCTGCAAACAACCAGCATTGCCGCGCCGGCGATACTGGTGCGATCTTTGGTTGCAGCGATTTGGCGGAAGTTCAGGACCGAAGAGAGGTTGGAACGCAAGACACTACCCCTGTAACGCATGATCAGACCTGAGCGTTTGACTATCCCATGGAAACAGGAAAACGCAGGGTCCATGTGAGTTTGATCAGGCAGTCCGGACTTGACCATTCAGTCAGGGTCCGAAATGCCCGGGAAGCAGCAAGCGAAAGCACAGTGTTCGGCTTTTTCTGGCTGCCCGGGTCTGCTAAACATCGCAGACTGGTTCGTGATGATGACGCTGCATGGTTAAGGCTCCGTCAACGCGGATAACAAATTTGAAGATTTCGGGGAGTCCCTTTCAATGTCGCGCAACAAGCCCTTGGTTGTCGTTACCCGCAAGCTGCCAGATGCAGTCGAAACGCGAATGCGCGAATTGTTCGACACCACACTCAATCTCGATGACCATCCCATGAGCCAGCAGGAGCTTGTCAATGCGGTCAAGACTGCGCATGTGCTGGTTCCCACGGTGACCGACCGCATAGACCAGGGGCTGATCAGCCAGGCCGGCGAAAACCTCAAGCTGATCGCGAATTTCGGCAATGGCGTCGACAATATCGATGTGGCGGCAGCAGCCCGCAAGGGGATTACCGTCACCAACACGCCCAACGTGCTCACGGAAGACACGGCAGACATGACCATGGGCCTGATGATCGCCGTGTCACGCCGCATTGCCGAGGGCGTGCAGGTGATCGAGAGTGGCGAATGGAATGGCTGGTCGCCGACCTGGATGCTGGGCAGGCGTATCTGGGGCAAGCGGCTCGGCATCATTGGCATGGGCAGGATCGGAACGGCAGTGGCACGCCGAGCGCGGGCATTTGGGCTGTCGATCCATTATCACAACCGCAAGCGGGTCAATCCCGCGACGGAAGAGGAACTCGAGGCAATCTATTGGGAAAGCCTTGACCAGATGCTGGCGCGCATGGACATCATTTCGGTCAATTGTCCGCACACTCCGGCGACCTTTCACCTGCTTTCGGCACGTCGACTGGCACTGATGCAGCCCAATGCCTTGCTGGTCAATACGGCTCGAGGCCAGGTCATTGATGAAGACGCACTTGTGAAGGCATTGTCCGAGGGCAAGCTTGCAGGTGCGGGACTGGACGTCTTCGAGCATGAACCGGCGGTACGGCCCGAGTTCATTGACCTCGCCCGCTCCGGCAAGATCGTCATCCTGCCGCATATGGGTTCCGCCACCATCGAGGGGCGGATGGAAATGGGCGAGAGGGTCATCATCAACATTCGCACATTGATGGACGGGCACCGACCGCCGGACAGGGTCTTGCCGATCGACAATTGAAATCTCCCGCTGCCCGGAGTTGCGGGACCATGTTTCAGCTCTTGGCTGCCAGCCGCTTGCGCATCCATATCCATGTAGGCTTGTCATAACCGGCATGGGCACCCTCGCCCGAGCGGAAAAAGCCCCTGCTTTCGAAATAGGCATGATTTGCGACCAGCTCGATGCGTGTCTGCAGCTCGAGTGCAGGCAAGTCATGCTCTCGGGCAAGATCCATTGCCATTTCCAGCAGGCGGGTGCCAATGCCCTGGCCCTGACAGGACGGAGAGATTGCGAGCTTGCCAACGTAAAGTGCGTCGTCTTCCTCCCGGCAGAACATGCAGCCGACCAATTCACCTCTCGCGAGCGCAACAAACGCGATCTCTGACAGTGCCTTTTCGCGCAAGGCGTTCTCATCCAGGGCAAAGGCCGAGGAGGGCGGGTCCACCACTCCTTGCATATAAGCGAAGGACACATGGATGAGGTCAAGCAGTTCCTGCCAGCGCTTGAAATCGGCAGTGATGCGCTCAATGGCGACCTGGTGATCAACCATCGGCGTCAACCCTGTTTCCGGCGATGATAGCGTACCGTGTCGAAGCGGGTATCACGCGCGTCATAGAGCAACAGCCTGCCAACGAGACCGGTACCTGTACCGGTGATTTCCTTGATCACTTCAAGCGCCTGAAGCGAACCGATGACGCCAGTCAGTGCTCCCAGAATGCCTGCTTCTGCGCATGTTGGTACCATGCCCTGCGGTGGTTCATCGGGAAAAATGTCGCGGTAGCGTGGATTGGGATTGCCCGATGCGTCGCTCTCATAGGGCTTCAGCATGGTCAGGGAAGCATCGAATTGCCCGACTGCTGCCGTGACCAGGGGTTTACCGGCAGCCGCGCAGGCATCAGCAATGCAATAGCGGGTGGCGAAATTGTCTGACCCGTCGGCAACAATATCGTAATCCGCGACCATGTCGGCGGCATTGGTTTCGTCGAGACGGAAATGATGCTGGACAACTTTCACATTCGGGTTCAGGCGCGTCACTTGGCGGGCCGCACTTTCAGTCTTCGCCACACCGAGCGACGGCGTGTCGTGCAGGATCTGCCGCTGCAGATTGGACAACGAGACGATATCGTCATCGACAACGCCAATGACACCCACACCGGCCGCCGCAAGATAGGCAATGACGGGAGATCCCAGACCGCCTGCCCCGATGACAAGCACTTTTGCCGCTTTCAGCTTTTGCTGGCCTGGCCCCCCAATGTCACGAAGCACGATATGGCGGGCATAGCGCTCGAGTTCCTCGCCATTGAGATTTGCGGAAGATGTCATTGGCTGTCCCGTTCCTCGTCAACGCTGCCAGCGCTGACCGTGAAATATCTGGCGCGCGCGCCCATGGCATCAAACAGTGCCTTGTCCGTGCCTGTCATCCAGGCCTGGCAATTGAGTGCGTCGATGATGTCGAAAAGCGCTGCGCGGCGGCCACTGTCAAGATGGGCAGCGATTTCGTCAAGCAGCAGTATCGGGGCAAATCCGTTGAGATCGGCGACCAGCCGCGCATGCGCCAGGATAATGCCGATCAGCAACGCCTTTTGTTCACCCGTGGAGCAAAGCTCGGCGGCCATTCCCTTGGGTCGGTGCGTGACCTTGAAGTCGGAGCGATGCGGCCCTTCCAGGGTCCGACCGGCAGCTGAATCAATGCGGCGGGAGTTTCGCAACCGCTCGCAATATTCGCTCTCCATGTCGCTTGCAGGCGTGTCGGCCGCCAGAATTTCCAATGAGCCTTCAAGCCTCAGCAATGCGTCGGGAAAGGGCGATTGCGGATTGCTGGTACGAATGATCACACCGGAAAGCAGGCTGACCAGCTCGATCCGTGCAAGTGCGATTGCCACACCGGTCGCTGCCAACTGGCTCTCGATTGCATCAAGCCAGCCACGATCGGGATTTTCCTCCGATAACAGGCGGTTGCGCGCGCGCATCGATTTTTCGTAATCCGCGACACGCCGACCATGGGCAGGGTCCATCGCCAGAACCAGACGGTCGAGAAATTTTCTCCGGTCGGATGCCGGGCCGGTGAACAGGCCATCCATGGAAGGTGTGAGCCAGACAATGCGGGCATGGTCGCTCAGTTCGTCGGCGGTCTTTGCCTGTGTGCCATTGATCCGGGCCCGCCGCTGGGTGTCGAGGCCAATTGCTCCCAGCTGGATGCCGGTGCCAAT
>JAGRLM010000089.1:1766-15538 GCA_020441795.1 Nitratireductor sp. | reverse complement strand
GCACCATTCTCACCGGTCAGCACGACATGGCGCTGATCGGTGGCCAGTTCCAGCGAATCATAATTGCGGAAGCCCGAAAGCTTCAATCGGGTAAGGTGAACACGGGTTGCATGGGCCATGCGCCCGTTTAGCGCTGCTTGTCACGGCTTGCAATGACCGTGCGAGAGCATGACCTCGATGGAGATCAGACCCGCATCGGCATCAGCACGTAGATGGCACCACTTTCACCCGAATCGCGAATGAGGGTTGGCGATCCGGAATCTGCCAGCATGAATACAGTTTCGTCGCCGGAAAGCTGGTTGGTGATGTCGAGCAGGTAACGCGAGTTGAAACCGATTTCGAGCGGCTCGGAACTGTATCCGACTGCCAGTTCCTCGGTTGCGCTGCCCGAATCCGGATTGTTGACTGTCAATACCAGCGCGCCATCCGACAATTGCAGCTTCACTGCACGTCCACGCTCGGAAGAAATCGTCGAAACGCGGTCGACGGCACTCGCAAATGTCGCGCGGTCCATGACAAGTTCCTTGTCATTGCCTGCAGGTATGACCCGATTGTAGTCAGGGAAGGTGCCGTCGATCAGTTTCGAGGTCAGTATCACCTGGCCCACGGTGATGCGGATCTTGGTCTCCGACAGCTCGATCGTCACGGTTGAATCCGGATTTTCAACGAGCTTCTGGATTTCTCCCACTGCCTTGCGGGGCACGATGACACCCGGCATGCCCTCGCAGCCGGAAGGGGCCTCGATCTGCGTTCGCGCAAGGCGGTGACCGTCGGTCGCAACAGCGCGCAGGAACAGATCGCCACCCTCAACCACCGAATGTAGGTAGATGCCGTTAAGGTAATAGCGGGTTTCCTCGGTCGAGATCGCGAACTGGGTGTGCTCGATCAGACCTGCAAGCGACTTGGCGGGAATGCGGAAAGTGTGGGTGAATTCGCCAGCCGTGATATCGGGAAAATCGCTTTCCGGCAGCATTTGCAGCGTGAAACGCGAACGGCCTGCATGAACCTTCAGGGCAGAGCTTTCCGAGTCGATGGCCAGCAACACCTCGGAGCCGTCGGGAAGCTTGCGCACGATGTCATACAACATCTGGGCAGGAACGGTTGTTGCGCCTGCCTGCTCGACCATCGCGGGCACCTTTTCGAAAACCTCGAGATCAAGGTCGGTGGCCTTGAGATGAAGCTCGGAACCCTCTGCACGGATCAGCACATTCGAAAGAATGGGGATCGTGTTGCGACGCTCTACCACACGGTGAACGTGGCTCAGTGATTTGAGCAGGTTTGATCTCTCTATGGTCACACGCATGGATCGGCACTTTCAGCTTGTTGCCGCAGCTTGGCCCTGCTTGCCGGTGAATGGCCCATGCAGGATGGCGGCCCGGATCGTCCCGGATTGCATTCAGGTCTGTCGGCCAGCCCCGTCTTGCGCAGGGGCAAAAAAGCCCGCGCCAGACCACCGCTTGCCGGGAGGCTAAACTGCTGAAAAATGCGCTACTTTGCAAGCACAGATCGAAACCATGGCCGTGATGGGCGCGAAGGTTCAGCGCAATTCTGGGGAAAACCCTGCGGCAAGGCGAACTTGCCGCTCAATGGTCTGTTCAGCAGAGCCAGCCAGCCAGGTTCAGTCGAGTATCAGCCGCTTCAGCAGCTCGATCTCACGCGCCAGTTTCTGGTCCTGACCTGCCATTTCCTCAACCTTGCGAACGGCGTGAAGGACGGTCGTGTGGTCTCTACCGCCGAAGCGGCGACCGATCTCCGGCAGCGAACGCGGTGTCATGGTCTTTGCCAGATACATGGCAATCTGGCGCGGGCGAACAATGGCGCGCGTACGCCTGTTGGACAGCAGGTCATTCTTGCTGACGGAAAACTGTCGCGCGACAATGCGCTGGATATCCTCGATGCGCACCCGGCGAACATCACCGGACCGGATGAGGTGGCCCAGCATCTTGTCGAGGTCTTCCAGTGCCATCGGGCCATCACAGAAGCGATGCTGTACCAGAAGCTGGTTGAAGGCACCTTCCACATCGCGGCCACTGGTCGTTACCTGTCGCGCAACATAGTGGCGGATGTCCTCGGGAATATCGAGGGCAGGTTGCTCGATGCGAGCTTCCTCGTAACGCGCATTGAGGATCGCCTTGCGCAGTTCATAATCGGGCGCGTCAATTTCGAGGGTAACGCCACCCTTGAGGCGCGAACGAACCCGCTCGTCAAGGCTTTCTAGCTCAGCAGGCGGACGGTCAGCCGCCACCACAACCTGACGCGCGCTGTCGATCAACTCATTGAGAAGATGGCAGAATTCAGCCTGAATGGCCTTTCCCTGCAGGAACTGCATGTCATCAATGAGCAGCAGGTCGATATCGCGCAGCGACTCCTTGAGCGACAAGGCAGTGTGATCGCGGATGGCGGTGGCAAAGCGCCACATGAAATATTCTGCTGTCAGGTAAAGAACCTTCTTGCGCGGATCGCGGCTTCTGGCTTCCCAGGCGATTGCCTGAAGCAGGTGGGTCTTCCCCAGGCCAACCGAAGCATGAATGAACAGCGGATTGAAGCGGACCGAACCCGGATCATCTTCTGCCACGGTGCGGGCGGCGGCATAGGCCATGCGGTTCGACTTGCCTTCAATGAAGGTCGCAAAACTGTGGCGGCTGTCGAGCGGGGAACCGGCAAATCCGGGCATGCGGTCAGCAGACCGCTCGGACTGGCGCTCGCCAGCGCGGTCCGAGCCTGACTCGTTGCGTCCGCGATTTGCAGCAAGTGGTGCAAAACCGGTCTTGCCACGCGCGGCGGCAGTTTCCGGTGAACTGCGGCCATCCGTGCTCTTTTGCGCGGTTTCGCCTGACTGTGCCAACGCCATCTTGTTGCGGCGCATCGCACTGCGAATGGCGATGTCCACCCTCAGAACGGATGGGTTCTGCTCCTGCCACAGATCGCAGAGCAATTGGCGATAATGCGCCGATATCCAGTTCTTCAGGAAGGCGGTGGGCACGGTATGGGAAGCCACCCCGCCCGACACCGCCTCAATTTTCAGGCGGCCGAACCAGGAATTGAAAACTTCGGCACCGAGTTTGATTTGCAGGCGGGTGCGCACATTGTTCCATTGTTCCAGCAATTGCTGATCAAGACCGGAATGGGCTGCAGCGTCCATGTCGGCACTATCCGCTTCATGGTTTGCGGCACTCTTGCGATCGCGAATGTCTGATGGCGCAGCCACGGATCGCAAATGAGTTCTGATCGGCTGGGAGGAACCGGAAGAATTTCTGGGTGCTGTTATTGATGCTTCCAACTTTGCCGCCGTCGAATTCGCTCTCATTGCACCCTTTTCCATTTCCTGCCTCGTCATCGCCGCCATTCTCCCTTTCAATCCAGCAATCCGACCGCCACCGATGCTGGACCTGCCCTCTTCAGGGCATCCGGTATTGTCAAAATTCCCTTTTGGACCAGACACGGTTTCCGTGCATCCAGCCCTCAAAAGACCAGCCGAAAGCGTTCGCTCCCCAACAAGAGGGGAACGCCAAGGCTCACAACATGTTACAAACGCCTGTTAGCCAGACATGGGCCTGTTAGCCAGACATGGGAAAGTACCGGGCTCGGGAAGCATCGGCGACAAGCCGCGTTCCCTGCCGGAGCCGAACAAGACCTGACCCGAAGTGAAACACTGCGGACGCGATACACACTGGTCATGCTGGCAGAACGGCGGCTTAACGCCCCCCGTTTCCGTTCTTGAAATCAACTTACACAGGGGACATGAGAGGCGCAACAAGAAGAAATTAACGAATGGTTAACGGCGTAGATGCGAAATTTTTTTCACCCTTCTTCGCACCCGGAATTTGGGCGTTAACTTCTTTTGAATCAACAACTTTGGCAAATCCGGCGCAACAGGAACGGCTTGAAAAGGGCTTCAAAAAAAAATTTCGGCGGCTTGCCCTCTTGACTCGGAAATTTCCCAAAGGATTCAAGGAAGGCCGTATTTTGCCAGATAGACATATCTATAAGCCATTGTTTTTATTAATTTTTTCAGGTCAGGAAAAAATTCCGGCCCGCCAGCATTACATCAGCGTAACAGTTGTATGACACCATACCAAAAGGGGTAAATGAGATGATTTTATATAGTCGGCTAATATCTTTTGCATGATTTCGAACATAACCAATGGCATTACCGCAAATTGGGCAGTGACGCCCTTCCGTTACCGTCAAAAGCCTGATTGAAGCAACAAAAAACCGACCCGCTGATGCAGGCCGGTTTCAATACATGCGGTCAACCAGGCCATGAAGGCATGATTGGATCCGTCGTGATCAGGCTTCGATCTTCTTGACCCTTGCAGCGAGGCGCGAAACCTTGCGGGAAGCCGTATTCAGCTTCAAAATTCCCTTGGTCACGGCACGCATGATCTCTGGCTGTGCTGCGCGAAGTGCGGTAGCCGCAGCGCTCTGGTCGCCCTTGGCAATGGCTTCCTCAACAGAACGAATGAAGGTGCGAACGCGGGTGCGGCGTGACTTGTTCACGTCAGTGCGCCGGGCGATCTTGCGTGCGGCTTTCTTTGCCGACGGTGTGTTGGCCATTTAGGAGCCTCTCCAGATATTGGTTACAAGTTCCATTACCCAAGCCGGGTGCCCTGCTGAACTTCCCGGCAATTCGCGACATCACTGGATATCACAACCGGAAACAACAAAACGGGCGGCACGACGCCACCGCAACGGACCTTAGAAAGTCTGGCGGGCTTATACAGACTGCCCGCCTGCACGTCAACGCTGAATCTGGGCTGAATCTGGGCTGATCCCCGGCGCAATCCGGCGCGGGAAGCTGCGCAGTCCCAGGCACTGTCATTTCTGGCATTGGCGACAATGGAAAGTCGAGCGCCCCGACTGGACGATGCGTTCGATCGTTCCGCCACATCCCTCACGCCGACAGGCTTCGCCTTCGCGGTCATAAACCGAGAAACAGTGCTGGAAATAGCCAAGCGAGCCGTCTGTCAGCCGGTGGTCGCGCAGGGAAGAACCGCCGGCAGCGATTGCCCTGGCGATCACGTCGCGGATCGCATCGGCAAGGCGTGTGCGCTGGCCCAGCCTGGCAGGGCCATTTCCGACAATCGACTGCGCCTGGCGCAGCGGCGAAAGCCCAGCTTCCCACAATGCCTCGCAGACATAGATATTGCCAAGTCCGGCGATCAGCCGCTGGTCCAGCAAGGCGGCTTTCAGAGGTGACGTCTTTCGATCAAACAGGCGGGCAATGCTATCCGGTCCCATTTCATTGCCGGTGGGCTCGATCCCCAATCCCGACAGAAACCGGTTCGACGCGCCGTCGCTCGGGCTTAACAGGTCCATGAAGCCGAACCGGCGCGGGTCGTTGTATATCACGCTGGCGCTGCCATCGGGACCTTCGAGATGAAGCACCACATGGTCATGGGCCGGAATTTGCGAGCGCTCATGGTGGAAATCGCCGGGCATCTGGCTCCCGGTCTGTCGGATGACGCGGAATGAACCCGACATGCCCAGATGCATCAGCAGACTGGCACCATCATCAAGGCCGGCGATCAGGTATTTTGCCCGGCGGGAAAGCCCCAAAATGCGCCGATTGGTCAGTCTAGCTGCGAAATCTGGCGGAAATGCAAAGCGCAAGTCCGGACGTCGGAGTTCGACATGCCTGATCACCGCGCCTTCCATGCTGGGCGCGAGGCCGCGGCGGACGGTTTCGACTTCCGGCAGTTCCGGCATATATCCCTCGTAACCCTCGATAATCATGAATGATCGATGCCTATCTGCGCCAATGCGCTCCCTTGCGCAAGAAGGGCAAGTCCAATAGGCGTAGTCTGACGCTGCATCGCCACGGGAATTTCGACAGATGAACCAGAACGAAACAACCTCCAATGACGCCAGCCGGGCCACACAGCAGGCCCCGCGGGCACGCTCAGTCGACAGTGATGTCGCGCGTGCCGCAAGGGCGGAAGACATGCGCAATTCCTTCGGCTTTCGCAAGGTTGGCGACGGCGAGAAACAGGCGCTTGTCGATGATGTGTTTCACAAGGTGGCGCGGCGCTATGACGTGATGAATGACCTGATGTCTGGCGGCATGCACCGGCTCTGGAAGGATGCAATGGTCGCGCGCCTTGCCCCGCCACGAAAGAACCCGGCAGGGCGGCAGTGGCGCTCCCTCGATGTGGCAGGCGGCACGGGTGACATTGCCATGCGGATCGTTGAGGCATCTGGCCGCACGGCGCATGTAACGGTGCTCGATATCAACGGCTCGATGCTTGCCGTGGGTGCGGAGCGGGCGGAGAAGCGCGGGCTTTCGCCATGGCTTGATTTTGTCGAGGCCAATGCCGAGGAACTCCCCTTTGGGGATGGCGAATTCGATGCCTATACAATTGCGTTCGGGATTCGAAATGTGCCGCAGATCGACAAGGCGCTTGGCGAGGCATTCCGTGTCTTGCGCCATGGCGGGAGATTGTTGTGCCTCGAATTCTCGGAAGTCGATGTGCCGGTTCTTGACCGGATCTATGACCAGTGGTCCATGAATGCCATTCCGCGTATCGGTCAGGCAGTGGCGGGCGATGGCGAGCCATATCGCTATCTGGTCGAATCCGTTCGCAAATTTCCCAATCAGCAGCGGTTCGCCGCGATGATCAGGGATGCTGGATTTTCACGGGTCGACTTCACCAATATGACTGGCGGGGTAGCGGCCCTGCATTCCGGCTGGAAATTGTAGGATTTGTTGGTTGGGATCGGTTCGCTCACTTTTTTCGCTTGCGCATGCGGGACTGGTGCTCGCCCGTGAAGGCGTGATCCAGGCGCTACCCGTCGAGGGGATGCCCGCGCCTGCACGCATGCTGCACAGGCTCAGCGGGCTCATGGCGCGGCGCCAGGTTGCGGGGCGCAGCCGCTCGGAGCGGCTCTCGGCCGCGCTCAACCGGCTGGGGCCAAGCTGGGTAAAGCTCGGTCAGTTCCTGGCAACAAGGCCCGATGTCGTGGGAAAGGATATCGCCCATGATCTCGAACGGCTGCAAGACCGCATGGAGCCTTTCGCAATCGAGGAGTCGCGCAGGCGCATCGAGGCTTCCATCGGCCGCCCGATAGACAGCGTCTATTCGCATTTCGGCCCGCCGGTCGCAGCAGCCTCTGTAGCACAGGTCCACAAGGCCATTCGCCGCCGCGATGGAGCGGAAGTGGCGGTCAAGGTGATCCGACCCGGTGTCCGCGGCAGGTTCAGGCGAGACCTCGACACATTCTATGCAGCAGCACGCCTGCAGGAACGCTTCATCCCCTCCGTCCGCAGGTTGCGGCCGGTGGCAGTGGTGCAAACGCTTGAACAATCTGCCCGTATCGAAATGGATCTGCGACTGGAGGCAGCCGCCTTTTCGGAACTGGGCGAGAACATTGCCGATGATCCGGGCTTCACCGTGCCGGCAATCGACTGGGAACTGACGGGCCGCGACTGCATCACCATGGGCTGGGTCGACGGCCTCAAACTTACCGATATTGATGCCATTCGCGACGCCGGCCATGATCTCAAGGCATTGGGTGCCAATCTGGTTCAGTCATTTCTGCGCCATACATTGCGCGACGGTTTTTTCCATGCCGACATGCATCCGGGAAACCTGTTTGTGGCTCCGGACGGACGCATAACTGCGGTTGATCTGGGCATTACCGGTCGGCTTGGCCGCAAGGAACGGCGCTTTCTGGCCGAAATTCTCTATGGCTTCATCAAACGCGACTATCTGCGCGTGGCGGAAGTGCATTTCGAGGCGGGCTATGTTCCCCGGCATCATTCGGTGCCTGCCTTCGCGCAGGCCATTCGCGCGATTGGCGAGCCGATTCATGGCCAGCCCGCCGAGACGATATCCATGGCGAAACTGCTGACATTGCTGTTCGAGGTTACTGAGCTCTTCGATATGGAAACGCGACCAGAACTGCTGTTGTTGCAAAAGACCATGGTGGTTGTCGAAGGGGTGGCAAGAACACTCGATCCTGCATTCAACATGTGGAAAACGGCAGAGCCGGTGGTGGGCGACTGGATTGCCCGCAATCTGGGACCCTATGGAATTGCAGAGGATGCCTATCTCGGCCTGAAGGCGGTTGGCCACCTGGCACGGCAATTGCCGGAGCTGGCAGAACGCGCCGAGCTTGTATCCCAGAAAATGACCGCCATGGCGAATAACGGCTTCCAACTGGATGCAGAATCAATCGAGGCGATTGGCAAGGCGGAAGCAAGGCGGGCACGGGTAGGAAATATCGCGCTATGGCTGATTGCATTGAGTGCAATTTTTCTTGCATTAATCAAATAATTCGCCATCATTCCCCGAAATTTGATTGCATTGCAATCAACCTTGGGCATGGAGGGCGTTTTGGCCAGCATCACCATCCGCAATCTTGACGACGCAGCAAAACAGGCGCTGCGCGAGCGTGCAGCACGAAATGGCCGCTCGATGGAGGAAGAGGCCCGAATTCTTCTGGGAGGGATGACGGCCGAACAACCGGCGCAATCTGTGACCCGTTCTGTGCCTGGCGAATTGACCAATCCTGCAAACCGGATACCGGTGTCCCAAGGTGGCAATTCAGCAAACAGCGCCCTGCTGGGCAAGGTCATTCTGCTGGTCATTACCGGTGGCATTGCCAGCTACAAGGCGCTCGACCTGATACGGCGATTGCGGGAGCGCGGTGCGAAAGTCAGTGTCGTGATGACAAGAGGTGCCAGCGAATTCATAACGCCGCTTTCAGCAACAGCGCTTTCGGGCGAACAGGTCTATTGCGAATTGTTTGACCGGATCGGCGAGCATGATGTTGGCCATATCCGTCTCGCCCGCGATTGCGACCTCGTCATCGTGGCTCCCGCCACGGCAGATTTTCTGGCGCGAATGGCGCAGGGTCGGGCAGACGATCTCGCCAGTGCGGTGCTCCTGGCTACACGGCAACCTGTACTCCTGGCTCCCGCGATGAACCCTGCCATGTGGAACAATGCCGCAACACAGCGGAATGTTTCAATGCTTCGCGATGACGGCAAGCATATTGTCGGCCCGGGAAAGGGCGAAATGGCGGAAAGTGGCGAAAGCGGCGTCGGCCGCATGGCTGAACCGCTTGAAATCGTGGCCGCAGCCGCCCGATTGTGCGACACGCGCCCCAAACCGCTGAAGGGCTTCAAGGCAGTAGTCACCTCCGGCCCAACGCATGAGCCGATCGATCCGGTGCGCTATATTGCCAACCGGTCTTCGGGCAAGCAAGGACATGCCATTGCTGCAGCGCTTGCCGAGGCAGGCGCCAGTGTTACGCTGGTTTCAGGTCCGGTCACCCTTCGTGATCCCGATGGCGTTGCCACCATTCATGTCGAAACAGCGCGTGAAATGCAGGCTGCGGTGGAAGCCGCATTGCCAGCCGACATGGCCATCATGGTCGCAGCAGTCGCCGACTGGCGTACGCAAGTATCAGCAGGCGAGAAAATGAAAAAGACCGAAGGCAAGGGCCCGCCAGCGCTCTTGCTCGAGGAAAACCCGGATATTCTCAAGGGTATCGGCCATCATGCCAACCGACCGCGGCTGGTGATCGGATTTGCAGCCGAGACCAATGACATTGACAAGAACGCACTTGGAAAGCTGGATCGCAAACGCGCAGACTGGATCGTGGCCAATGACGTCTCGGCAGAAACGGGCGTCATGGGAGGCGACCGAAACACGATCCGCCTGGTAACCCGAAACGGAATCGAAAACTGGCCGCAGCTCGACAAGAGCGAGGTGGCCCACCGGCTGGTGCAGCTTATTGCCCACTGGTTTGCCACCAACACCGTTGAAGTCTAAGAAAAATCCCGGCTGGCTGTACTTTATCCAACAAATTTCACCCCGTATTAACCTTGATCGTGGACGTTCGACCCGGGGAATTTTTCAGGGCATGGTTTGCCAAGGGGTCACGATGCGTATTACGAAATCAGGCAGTGTGGGGCTGTTCGGCTGGCTGTTGCGGCTGAGCTACATACTGTCATTGGCAGGCGTTGCCGCAATATGCACGGTTTTCTATTTCAAGCAGCAGGATCAGAACCGCGTCATGAGTTCGCTGCGGGTTCTGGCCGAGCGAATTTCTGCTGCCGATGAAGCCATGCTGGAATACGCGGAAAAAGCTGAACGAGTGGCCGCAGAGATGCCGTCGAGCAATGGCGCCAGTTCGTTTTCATTCGAACTGATTGGCAAGTCCCTGAAGGAGCGCAAGGAATGGCTGGCCGCGCGTCCTGCCGATCCCGATATCCTGGCCTCCGTACACGCCCTTCAATTCTATCGTTCGCAGGCTGAAGCCGAATGGCAGAAAGTACTGGATGCTTTCGCGGCGGCTGGAGACGGCGTACTGCACGCTGCCGTATCGGGTGCACGCTTCATGGCCATCGACGATCCGTTCAAGCATCACCGGGCTGTTCTGGATAGCAAAAAGGTCAACACTTCGAAAACCAAGATGGATGTCCACTGGTCCGCGCGGGAAATCTTTGCGAATTACAATTCCATTGTACGCCCATCCAACCGTTACATGGAAAATCAGGTCCGGAAAATCTCGCGCGACCTGACGCAGGACCAGGGCTTGATGCTGGAGCGATTCCTGCTGATCTCACTGCTTGGCCTTGGCGGACTGGCGCTGTTTGTTTTCCTGCCTGTCGACATGGCACTGCAACGGATGCTGCAAAAGCTGAAAGCCGAAACCTTTCGGGCGGAGGCTGCCACCAAACGCGCGGAATTGTCCGATCGGGCCAAGTCGGAATTCCTTGCCAATATGAGCCACGAGATCCGCACACCGATGAATGGTATCATGGGGATGGCGGAATTGCTGGCAAAGACAGAGCTTGATGCCAAGCAGCGCACCTTCACCGATATCATTGTCAAATCCGGATCGGCATTGCTGACCATCATCAATGACATTCTCGATTTTTCGAAGATCGATGCCGGACAGCTGGAACTCGATCCGGCGCCCTTCCGGCTTGCCGAGGCGATTGAGGATGTTGCAACACTGGTATCCTCCAAGGTCGCGGAAAAGGACCTGGAGCTGGCGGTCAGGGTTCAGCCCGGCCTTCCGGAAATGTTCAGCGGCGATGTCGGTCGTATTCGCCAGATCGTCACCAACCTGCTTGGCAATGCCGTGAAATTCACCGAAAAGGGCCATGTTTTCGTGGATGTGTCGGGACAGCCAATCGATGGCACGACAGAGGATTCGAAACCCGAAAATGGCGCTACATGGCGGCTGACCTTCAGCATCGAGGATACCGGCATCGGCATTCCGGCAGACAAGCGGCTTCGCATTTTCGACAAGTTCAGCCAGGTGGATACATCGGCGACCCGCAAGCATGAGGGAACAGGCCTCGGGCTTGCGATCTCGCAGTCGCTGGTGGAATTGATGGGTGGCGAAATCGGGGTGGAAAGCGAAGTTGATACCGGGTCCACCTTCTGGTTCACGATCGACCTGCCTGCGCATTCCGCAGGTGTGGCGCGCAAGAGGGTTCCCCTCGATGTGACCGGTTCCCGCATCCTGCTGGTCGATGACAATGCGGTCAACCGCGCCATCCTGCTGGAACAGATGGCTGCCTGGCGGTTTGATGCAGCTGCAGCCTCCTCGGGCGAGGAAGCGCTTGCCGTGATCAGGGCCGCGAGGGCGCAAGGGATTTCAATCGACTGCGTGATACTCGATTACCACATGCCGCAGATGAATGGCGGCGAGGTTGTTGCCGCGCTACGCCATGTCGAACAGGAAACCGTCGGCATAAACCTGCCACCGCTTCCAGTGATCATGCTGACATCGGTTGACCAGACCGAGGACGGACGGTCTTTCTCGTCTCTGGGAATCGCAGCTCATCTCACCAAGCCGGCGCGCTCGTCACTGCTTCTTGAAACCGTCATCCAGGTTCTGAGCGAGGCAAAGGCGCGCAAGCAGGGCGAAGGCAGCTCGGCTGATGCCATAGCTGCAGCCAGGATGATTGGCGGAATGCCGAAAGCACTGGACCAGAATGTCGGACAGCCATTGGGCCAAAGCGGGGCTGGTGCAGCAGGGATGCCGGATCCAGCTTTCGGTCGGGCTATTGCTGCCGCCAAGGCCAGCGAAAGTGCTGCCGTTGTTGCCAGTAACTGGACTGAACCCGAAATGCCCGGGCAAGGCGATCATCCCGCAGCACAGACCGAGCCGGAAACGGCAGCGCAAAGGCACGACATTGATGTGCTGGTCGCGGAAGACAATGAGGTGAACCGCGTGGTCTTCACCCAGATATTGCAGTCGGGAGGCTGGAGCTTCGTGATTGCGGAAGATGGCGAACAGGCCGTGAAGATGGTGAGCGAATGCAATCCGCGCCTGGTGCTGATGGATATATCCATGCCCAGGATGAACGGGCATGAGGCAACCCGGGCCATACGCCAGCGCGAGGCGGAGCTTGGACTTGAACACTTGCCGATCATCGGCGTCACGGCCCATGCGCTCAAGGGCGACATGGAACGCTGCCTTGAAGCAGGAATGGATGACTATCTGACAAAGCCCGTCTCGCCGGCCAAACTGGAGGCGAAGATCGCACAATGGCTGGAACCCGATGCCAGACTGGCAATCGCGGGATAGTTTGGCATTCCGATTTCAGCGCCAGAGTCTGGCGCGAAAAGGCGGGAACCTCAATTTCCACGATTCGCTATGCGGGTATGAAGGCGCTTGATGATTTTGCTTGCGGTCTTCTCGAACAGGCAGGGAATGAGCGCATGAACCAGCGCTGCACCAGCCGCCGCAAAAAGCAGCGCAGAAAACCGCAGGGCAAAACCGAAATGCTCGAAATAGTTCTCGTCTACTGACCGGGGATGCTCGATAAACAGCCGGTTGATGATACGCGTCATTTCCACTCCTCCACAATCATTCACGCGCCGTCACTGCGCTGACAGGAAGATGCCTGACCTTTCCCGGGAGCAAATCCCGAATTTTCGTTGATTTATTGATTTTTTGGGACATATATCCCAAATATGAACACTATCGACGAATTTGATCTCAAGATACTGCGAGAAGTCCAAAGGGATGCAACTCTCTCAGCGGACGCACTGGCTGAGCGGGTTCGCCTGTCGCGCAATGCGGCGTGGCGCAGAATGCGTCGTCTTGAGGATGAAGGATATATCAAGGCGCGCGTCGCTATTGTGGACCCTGAAAAGCTCGGACTTGGGCTTGCAGTTGTGATCATGGTGCGCACCAATTCTCATGATCCCGACTGGCTGGAGAAATTCCGCAAGGCCGCAATGGCCATGCCCGAAATCGTTTCGGTGTGGCGGATGAGTGGCGATCTCGACTATGTGCTGCGCGCCCGTGTTGCCGACATGAAGGGCTATGATCTGCTTTATCAACGGCTGATTGCCAGGGTGCCGCTTGCCGATGTCTCTGCTTCCTTTGTAATGGAGGAGATCAAGGAGACGACCGAATTGCCGGTCGGACTGCCGTAACCGGCGAAACACGGGACATAGTGCCATGAAGCAAGAACCAGCAGCGGGATTTGTCCGCCTGCCCCACGGACATGGCATTGATCTGCCGGAATACCAGACAGGCATGGCGGCGGGCATGGATCTTCGGGCGGCTTGCGAGGACAATCTGGTGCTCGAACCCGGCAAGCGGATGCTGGTGCCAACTGGGTTTGTGATCGAGTTGCCGCAAGGCCATGAAGGCCAGATTCGGCCACGCTCGGGCCTGGCTCTCAAGCATGGAATTACCTGCCTCAACACACCCGGCACCATCGACGCAGATTATCGTGGCGAGGTGAAGGTGCTGCTCATCAATATGGGCGAAGAAAGTTTCACCATCGAGCG
>JAGRLM010000089.1:0-1685 GCA_020441795.1 Nitratireductor sp. | reverse complement strand
CCCGCGGCAGTGGCGGCTTCGGGTCGACCGGTCACTGACCATGGGATTGATCGGCTATCTGGCCTATCTGCTGGCGCTGGGCATTGCAGCAGCCATACCCGGACCCGGCGTCGCTGCGGTCATCGCCCGGGCTTTGGGAACCGGGCTTCGCCGCAGTATTGCGCTGATCAGCGGTATCATTGCGGGCGATCTCGTTTATCTGACCCTTGCCGTTGCGGGGCTCGCATCGCTCGCGCATGCGATGCCGCAGGCCTTTCTTGTTGTGCGGATTGCCGGCGCAGCCTATCTGGTCTGGCTCGCCTGGCAATTCTGGAATGCTGATCCGTCGAATCCCGAAATCCACAAATCGCCGGGCAGGCGCGATGGGATAGCGTCCTTTCTCGCCGGTCTGGCACTGACGCTCGGCAATCCCAAGCCCATCGTGTTTTACCTCGCGCTGCTCCCAAGCGTCATCGACATGGACGGGGTGCATCTTTGGGAATGGCTGATCTTGTGCGTTCTGACAGTGCTGGTGCTTTACGCGGTATTGCTGCCTTATGCAGCGCTGGCAGCGCGGGCGCGGCACCTGTTCACGAACGAGAAGGCCATGCGCAACCTCAATCGCATTGCAGCAATCGCAATGACGGCAGCAGCGGTTTTTGTCCTATCCAGTGGCGGATAGGCCAGTCGGTCAGGCGATTTGGGAACAACCATCGCCGCCGCAGCGTCAGTCGGGAACCCGTTCGCCCTTCCAGTCAAACACCTTGCCGCTGTCTGTCAGCGACAATTGCTGAAGGATGGCGACCAATCGTGAAGCAGACTGGTGAGGCTCAAGGCGCTCGCCGCCGCCAAAGGGGGCAGACAAGGGGGTTGCCACGGTTCCCGGATGCAGGCCGACACAAACTGCATCACTGTTCTTGCGGGCAAGTTCCACCGAGGCCGTTCGAATCAACTGGTTGAGTGCCGCCTTCGACGCGCGATACGAATACCACCCGCCAAGCCGGTTATCGGAAATGCTGCCAACCCGGGCTGACAGCAGCGCCATGACTGACCGGCCCCGGCGCGACAGGACGGGAAGGAAATGTTTCATGATCAGCGCCGGACCAATGGCATTGACTGCGAAGCTGCGTGCCATGGCATGCGGATCAATGGCGTTCCAGGTCTTTTCGGGCCGGATCAGGTCGCCTTCGTGCAGCATGCCGGTCGCGACGCATACGATATCGGCTTCACCGGTTGCTGCGGCTGCGTCCTTGACGCTTTGTTCGTTTTCGAGATCAAGCGACAGCCATTCACCGCGCAGTGGCGAATAGCGGTCGGGTGAACGTGCGGTCAGCACCAGCCGGGCTTCGGGATAATGGTTGCGAAGTTCCTCCGCCATTGCGGAGCCAATGCCGCCAGATGCGCCAATTACCACTATCGTCCTGACGTGCATTGTCGCGATCCCTGCAGAATTACCGAAAACAAGCCTGCCCTGACGGGGAAGCGGTGTCGCTGGGAGATGGGCCAAATACGCTTCTTTTCCAGCATATCGACCTGTTTTTTCCACGACATCATGGATGAACGGGATTTTTTTGCGGGAGATGCAGCAAAATCGGTGAAGTTCGTCTCGCATTGCTGCCGAAATCTGCTTTACTGCGGGCAGTATTCCCGCAAGGAGGGCACAATGGCTAAAAGACCGGGCCGCGGCCGCATTTATGGCTCCATCA
>JAGRLM010000536.1 GCA_020441795.1 Nitratireductor sp. | reverse complement strand
CAAAAGAGCCTCAAGGATCATGTGATGGCGGTTGCCACGGGGTTGCAGGCAGGCGGACTTGCGGGAGGCAGAAAAGCTGTCTCGATGATAGTCGGACGCGATCCCGAAAGGCTCGACCGGTCTGGTGTTTCGCGGGCCGCGATAGAAAGCCTTGCGGAGAACTTTTCGGACGGGATCGTTGCCCCGGTCTTCTGGTATGCGGTGTTCGGGTTGCCGGGCATCGTGGTCTACAAGATGATCAATACGGCAGACTCGATGATTGCGCACAAGACTTCCCGGCATTTGTGGTTCGGACGGGTGGCGGCGATTGCCGATGATCTGGCCAACTGGCTGCCCGCAAGGCTTTCGGCACTTCTGATAGCGATTGGCGCTGTTGCGCTGCCCACACCTGCTCGGTCGCGTCTCGCGATGGCGACGGCATTGCGCGATGCCGGGATCCATCGCTCACCCAATGCAGGATGGCCCGAAGCGGCGATGGCAGGGGCGCTTGGTCTCGCCCTGGGCGGGCCGCGCGCCTATCCCGGTGAAACCGTGCAGGAAAGCCATATCAATGCCAGCGGCCGCAAGGAGGCTGATATTGGCGATATCCTCGGGGCGATCAGGGTCTATACAGGCGCGTGTCTGGCGCTGTGGCTATTGGTACTTATTGTTGCCGTCATTACTCTGGTTTGAGCGGGCGCGCTACCAGAACGGGTTCTGCATATGGTGGCGTCTGGGCAAAGGCTTCGGCAAAACTGATACCGCTCCATGCCATCTGGACAGCGCGGATTGGGCCCGCGTGACACACGATTGCCGTTCCGGCATCGGCGTTGGCAATCGCATCCAGTACACGCTCCTGTACCTGGCGAAAGCTCTCGCCGCCAGGTGTCGGATTGTTGAAAGGGTCGCTCAACCAGCCTTCGCTCAATTCGCGGGGAATGTCGCGCCATAGCAGGCCCTCGAACTCGCCCATGTGCATTTCCCACAAGCGGTGGTCAAATTCGGGTTCAATGCTGTCGCGCTGTGCCAGGGCCAATGCAAGTTTGCGGCAACGCCGCGCAGGGCTCGCCAGGATGCGGGTAACGGGCGGCGTGGAAAGGAGCGCTGCCTCGATCTGGCCATGGCCTTCAGCGGCGATATCGAGATCGGTCTGGCCGTAGCAGGTGCCCGGTGCCACTTCAGGCGTTGGATGTCGCAGGAATATCAGGGTCATGGTCTCATCCGGCAATGCTTGCAAGAAGTGCAGCGAGGATGGCGATTTCTGCCACCTGTTCCATGCCGCCCAGGCAGTCGCCGGTATAGCCGCCGATGCGGCGTTCGAACCAGAGCAGAAAGACGAGCGCGGCCAGCCAGCCGATACCAACGGCAACAAGGCCTGAGAACCCGCCAAAAGCCAACCCCAGCAATCCGCAGATCACAGCCGTGATTGCAAGTTCGACAGGTGAAATTCCTGGCGCGACAAGGCTGCCGGTTCCGCTGGCGCGGGCATAGCTCGATGTTGCGAGTGCGATTGTAATCGCACCTCGAGCAGCGCCATGGCTGATGATCAATGCCACAGCGCCTGCCGCGATCGGCATGCTGGCAAGCGCTGCCCAGCGCAAGCCGATGGAAAAGATGAGGGCACTCGCACCAAACGCACCAATGCGACTGTCCTTCATGATTTCGAGTGCGCGTTCGGGTTTTGAACTGCCACCCAATCCGTCGGCGCAATCGGCGAGCCCGTCTTCGTGAAGTGCGCCGCTGATCACCATGCCTGCCGCAATCGTCAGGCCGGAAGCAAGGACTGGTGGCAGGAGCCATGA
>JAGRLM010000088.1:929-48529 GCA_020441795.1 Nitratireductor sp. | reverse complement strand
TCGGCAACACCCTGCTTGATCGCGGATGGCGTTTCGCCCCATGCGACCGGCGTCGGGTTGGCACCAACCATGCGATAATATTGCTGCAGCATTTCGGAACCGGGAACGCGGAACTTCACGCCTGCCAGATCCTTTGGCGTGATGACCGCATTGCCACCCTTGCGGACCGCGACGACGCGCGGATCAATGACGATGTAGAACAGCGGCTTGAAGCCCTTTTCCTCAACCTTCGGATGGACCTGCGATTTCCAGGCATCGGAATTGACCAGGTTCACGAAGCGCTGGTTGGAGCCGCAGAAATAGGGCAGATTGATCAGGTCAGCCGCAGGTGCGAATGGCGCGAAGTTCGAAATCGAGTGCTGCGCCACCTGGATCGTGCCGCTTTGAACCTTCTGAACCAGTGCACCACCTGCGCCGAGCTGACCACCCGGTGCCAGCTTGACATATACCTTGCCATTGGTGGCGTTCTGGATGTTTTCCTTGAAGTCGCGCTGCAGGATCGGGTAGCTTCTCGATGCACCCAGCACATAGGCTGTTGCGATGGTCATGATGTGATCGGCGGCCGCTTCGCGATCTGCCTCTTCCTTGGCCGTTTGCGCAGCAGCCTCGGATGACCACAGCACGCCTCCGGCTCCCGCGACTATCGCAGCAGTAAATGCTCCCGCACTTGCCAGCTTGAGAAAATTTCGGCGCTCCGCCGACTGCATTGTATCTTCGAATTTCATTGAATTTCCTCCCATTCGATATTTCAAGGCTTGGATTTTCCATGGTCCCGGCGCTTCTCGGCCTGCAAGATTGCAACAACGAAACTGACCGCCGCGAGCATGAGGAGAAGGAGCTCGCCCACATTTCCGAGCGGGGACGATCCGCTGACGGAACCGTAAAAGACGTTGCCGACAAATACCGAGAACGAAAGCGCTGCCAGTATCAGAAACATCGAGACCTCCCATCGGTGCCCTCCAGCACCTCAGTTGGATTTGTAAGCGCTTACAATACAAAATGCAAGCGCTTACATTTTCGGTCCGAATCTTTGCGGTATCGGGTAAAAAACTGTATCGTCGGCTTCAATTCGGGAATGCCGGAACCAATGGACACGAAATCTTACAATCGCGAATTGCCCACACTGCAGGATGTTGCACGCGAGGCCCGTGTTTCGACGGCTACAGTGTCGCGCACGCTCAATTTTCCCAACCAGGTGACCGAGGCCACGCGGCTACGCGTCATGGAAACGGTTCGGGCGCTGAATTATACTCCGAACTTCAGCGCCAGGGCTTTGGCTGCCAGGCGAACAAACACCTATGGCGCCGTCATTCCAACCATGGAAAATGCGATATTCGCCCGCGGTCTCGAGGCTTTCCAGAAAGTGCTTGTCGCGAACGGAGCAACCATGCTTGTGGCAAGTTCGTCCTATGATCCGCAAATCGAGGAAGACCAGATCCGCAACATGATTGCCCGCGGTGCAGACGGCATTGTCCTGATCGGCAATGATCGCAAACCGGAAATCTACCGGTTTCTGGAAGAGCGGCAGGTTCCAGTTATCATCGCCTGGACCGGCAGTTCGCTTGCGGGACGTTCTTGCGTCGGCTTCGACAATGTGGCTGCAGCACGCCAATTGGCGCTGAAGGCCATCAGTCTTGGCCACAGGCGCATCGCATTCATTTCCGCCCATACCGTCAGCAATGATCGCGCCCGAGACCGCGTGGCCGGGGCCAGGGCGGCGTTGCGGGATGCAGGTCTGGACGCAGATGCAATGCCGCTTGTCGAAACCAAATATTCAATCCAGTGCGGACAGGATGCCTTTGCAACGATCATGGCTGCAGACCCGAAACCAACGCTCGTCATGTGCGGCAATGATGTGTTGGCCGTTGGCGCAATAAAGGCTGCGCAGGAGATGGGACTTGATGTCCCAGGGGACGTGTCGATCACCGGTTTTGACGATATCGAATTGGCAACAATCGTCTCGCCGGCACTGACAACCGTTCATGTTCCGCATCGCCAGATGGGGAGGCTTGCTGCCGAAATGCTGCTTGCAGAGGTGCGAGACAAGAGTGAACCGAGGCAGATCAATCTCGAAACCCATGTCGTGGAGCGACAATCCCTCGCGGCACCGCGCGATCAGGGTTAGCCGGTATTTGCCAAATCTGGTGCTGGTGCCACGGCAGGGCAGGGCCTTCCAGTTTCATCGCAGCAGCATCAATGAATTCGATTGTTGACAATCGACAATTCACATCGTCATTCTGAAATCCGGCCTTGCTCGTTTCAGGGGCTCACACGGAGGATCACATGAAAATCAACCGCAGACAGTTCAATATTCTGGCAGGTGTTGCCACTATTTCAGCCGGCATGCCGGCACTTCCAGCACTTGCTGCCGGATCAATGGAAGAGATCAAGGCGCGCGGATCGCTTCGCGTCGGTGTCACACAGGCACCACCGTGGTACTCGAAGGATCCAGCCAGCGGCGAATGGAAATCGGGGGTCGGCGTCTCCGCCGGCAAGGCGATGGCGGAAGCACTCGGCGTCAAGTTCGAGCCGGTCGAGGTGACCTGGGGAACAGCGGTCGCTGCACTTCAGAGCAACAAGATCGACATCATGTTCGTGCTGGATGCAACGGACGAACGCAAGCAGGCCGCGGACTTCCCCGAATCGCCACTGCTCTACTACTCGCTCGCCGTTCTGGCCAAGGACGATCTTGCGGTCTCTACATGGGAAGACCTGAACAAGGCTGGCATCAAGATCTCGGTTCCGCAGGCCACCAGCATGGACAAGTTCCTCACTGAGAATGTTGCCAATGCCGAAATCCAGCGCTTCCCGGGCAACACCGAAGCCATCGCGGCATTTCAGTCCGGTCGTGTCGATGCGGTGTGCCTATTCCATCCGCCGCTGATTGCTGCGCGCAAGAATCTAGGACGCGGCAAGATCGTTGTGCCGACACCGGCGAAGTCGAATGCCACAAGCGCAGCCGTCCGCAAGGGGGATGCCGAATTCGTTGCCTTTGCCGATGGCCAGTTGAAGCAGTGGTACGAGTCCGGCCAGATCCAGACATGGTATGAAGAGTTCCTGACGGGTTTCGGCCTTGATGCGACAACCGCACCGGCGATCATCAAGGAACGTCTGTAAGGGTCGTCGCCCATGTATGAGTGGAATTTCGCGCCAGTGTTTTCGGAAAGCGGCCTGCTTCTGGCCGGTTTCCGCAACACACTGATCCTGACCGCGACTGCCCTTTCGGGCGGTCTGGTCGCCGGCCTGTTGCTGGCACTGGCGCGACTTTCCCCGAAACGATGGCTTTCGATGCCGGCCGGCATTGTCATCGAGGTGTTTCGCACAACGCCACCTCTGGTGCAGTTGTTCTGGTTCTATTTCGGGCTGCCGATCATCCTGGCAGTGGAGATGACGCCATTCCTGGCAGCAGCACTCACCTTCACGATCCAGAGCGGCGCGTTCTTTGCAGAAATCTTCCGTGCCGGAATCGTGTCGATCGAACGTGGCCAATGGGAGGCGGCGAGCGCCATTGGCATGAGCCACAATCAGTGCATGCGGCGGATCATCCTGCCGCAGGCCGTCAAGCGGATGTTCCCGTCGATGATGGAACGCTCGATCGAATTGATGAAAACGACCACGCTGGTGGCAACCGTTTCCTATGCCGATCTTCTGTTTCAGGCGAATGAGGTAGCGCAAAAGACCTTCCGGCCGCTTGAAGTGTTCACGGTCGTGGCACTGATGTATTTCTTCTTCATCTCGTTCGTCAGCTTCCTTGCAGCACGGATGGAGCGGCGATTCGCCCGCAGCGGTGAGTTTTCGCTATGACCTATCAATGGAACTTCCAGCCGGTCTTCGACAATTGGTGGGCACTTGCCGTTGGCGTTTCCGGCACGCTCAAGCTGTTTGTCGTCTGCCTGATTGTCGGGATGAGCCTTGGCCTGTTCGTGGCGTTGGGCCGTCGCTCTGCAATTCGACCTGTTCGCTGGGCATCGACATTGTTTGTCGAGTTCTTCCGCAACACACCTGTCCTGGTCCAGATCCTGTGGTTCTACTACGCCTTGCCCATCCTCATGCCGATCGAGATCGGACCATTCACGGCAGCCGTACTGGGTATCTCGCTCAATTCGGCCGCCTACTCGGCTGAAATCTTTCGCGGTGGCATACAATCGATCGAGCCCGGACAATGGGAAGCTGCCAAGGCAATTGGCATGTCGGCGCAGCAGTCCCTGCGGCGCATCATCCTGCCGCAGGCCATTCGGCGCATCCTGCCGGCACTGACCAATCGCGGTGTCGAGATATTCAAGATGTCGACCCTAGCCTCGGTAGTGGCTTATGTCGAACTGCTCCAGCAAGGCAAGCTTGTTGCGTCACTCAACTTCAATCCCCTGGAGGTCTACACCGTGATCGCGATCATCTTCCTTTGCATTCTTTATCCGATCGTGCGTGTGACCTACGCCATGGAGCGCCGCATGGCGCGGAGTGACTGACATGACAGCACCGCTCCTCAGCCTGAAGAATTTTGCCAAATCCTTTGACGAAAACCAGGTCTTTTCCGGCGTCAATCTGGATGTCCAACCCGGCGACCGGATCTCCATCCTTGGCGCTTCCGGGTCAGGCAAGAGCACACTCCTGCGCTGTATAAATCTTCTGGAAACACCCGACACCGGAACACTCGAGATCGGGGGAGAAATCATCGGCAATCCGCAGCGAACAGGCAAGGCGCGCTATCGCGAACGTGATCTGCGGACGCTTCGCCAGCGAGTCGGCATGGTGTTCCAGCAGTTCAACCTGTTTCCGCACATGACGGTTGCAGGCAATGTTGCCGAAGGCCTGGTAACGGTGCGCGGTGTTGCCCCCGCCAAGGCACGCGAGCGGGCCCTGGCCGAGTTGCAGCGGGTCGGCCTCGCCGACAAGGCGGATGCCTATCCTTCAAGACTTTCAGGCGGCCAGAAGCAGCGCGTGGCGATTGCCCGTACGCTGGCGATGGATCCGGAAATTCTGCTCTTCGACGAGCCGACCTCCGCTCTCGACCCCGCACTGGTCGGTGAAGTTCTCGGCGTGATCGAGCAACTTGCCAGGGAAGGCCGCACCATGCTTCTTGTGACCCACGAGATTGGTTTTGCCTACCATGTATCGACGCGTATCCTGTTTCTGGCCGAGCGCGGCATATACGAATCGGGAACGCCTGACGAGATACTCAAGAACCCGAAAAAGCCGATTACCCAACAATTTCTCGCCGAACATCAGCGCTTTCAATTCTAGGAAAAGTGAGATCATGAATACCCAAAGTGCCCAGGGCTACCTGCCCGATCCACGCAATGAGAACGTACTTGTCTATGTCGATGGCGCGCTGGTTCCCCGCGACAAGGCAACGGTCTCCATCTTCGACAGCGGGTTCGTTCTTGGCGATGGAATCTGGGAAGGTTTGCGGCTCAAGAAAGGCCGCATCATTCAACTTGATGCCCATCTCGACAGGCTCGAGGAAGGGGCAAAGTCCATTGATCTCGACCTGGGACGAAGCCGGGACGAGATCAGGCAGGCCATTGACGAAACCCTTGACGCCAACGGAATGACAGACGGCGCGCATATCCGCCTCATGATGACCCGTGGCCGCAAGAGTACGCCGAATCAGGATCCGCGCTTCGTGATCGGCAAGGCGACGCTGGTGATCGTTGCAGAATACAAGGCACCGAAGCCTGAATCGAAACAGAAGGGCCTGTCGCTGTTCACATCGACGTTCAGGACCAGTGGACCGGACATATTCGACCTGCGACTAAACTCGCATAGCAGGCTGAACCTCATTCAGGCGCTTATACAGGCGATCCATGCCGGCGCCGACGAAGCGCTGATGCTGGACCCGCGCGGCTTCGTGGCCAGTTGCAATTCGACCAATTTCTTCATTGTCCGGGGCAATGAGTTGTGGACATCAACCGGCGCCTTCTCGTTCAAGGGGCTGACACAACGCGCCGTCATCAATGCGTGGGCGGCGGCAGGCGGGACCGTTTGCGAGAAAGACTTCACCCTTGCCGAAACCTACTTTGCCAACGAGGCTTTTGTCACCGGCACGCTTGGCGGCGTGACGCCGGTGACCAGGATAGATGGCAGGACCATCGGTAACGGCAAGCCCGGCGCGCTGACCGCGCGGATAGCCGAACTATATGATGAATGGGTCATGCGGCCGGAAATGAACTCGGCAACGGCACCATGAACCAGACCGGCAATGCGGCAACCCGGACAATTGTTCCCATCAGGCGCGAGACCTTCAGCAGCCAGGTGGTCACCAGGTTGCGCGGCGCGATCATCAGCGGAGAGTTCGAGGGTGGCAGTCAGATCACCGAGACGGAACTGGCTACACGGTTTGGTATCAGCCGCGGCCCGTTGCGCGAGGCAATGGCGCAACTTGCGCTCGAGGGCCTGATAGTGACGGTTCCCTACAAGGGAACCCGCGTCCTGAAGCTCTCCAATTCCGAAGTTCGCGAGATCTATACGTTGAGGACAGCGCTCGAACGCCTGGCCTTCGAGGAAATATGGGACAAGCGAACCGAAAAATTCAGACGCGAACTGGAGCAGCGTCACGCTGCCCTCATGGCGGCATCCCTGCTTGGTGACCGGGTTATATCCAGCGAGGCGGAGATCCGGTTTCACTCGCTGGTTTACGAGGAATGCGGGCACAAGATGTTGCTCGAAAGCTGGCAGCGCATTGCGAGCCGCATGCAGCTTTATCTGGCCGTTCACCAACGTGCCCATGGGCGCCATGCTGCGGTGCCGGATGCCCATGAGCGCTATCTGAGCCTGGCCTGCGGTGATGACCTTTCGGCAATGCTCTGCGAGATCGACAGCCATATGCAACGCGGGGTCGACCGGATCGTGTCGTTTCTTGCAACTTGAAACGGCAGGAAGGCTGATCCGGGGATTGTCCGGGCATCCAGTCCAATGGCGCGCAAAAAGGGTAACCGGTGTGTCCGGCTCAACAATGTGGTTGATGCTATTGTGGAATTCCGAGTTTTAGCATGTAGGCCGTAATTTTTTCCAGGGCGGCAGGTGAAAAGACCATTGCTTCCCGGTACCGTTTTGTAGTCATTCCCGGATAAGCCTTCATCATTGCATCCCTGGACGCCTCCGCCTCTTCCACGCGACCGGCTGCCAGCAGTGCTGGCGCAAGGTTGCGGTGGATCCAGTGAGCGTTGGGCCTTTCCAGCAATGCACGTTGAAAGAGATCGGATGCGGTTGCGTAGTCACCGGCAACCTGGTGTGCGCTGGCTATCCCAACGAGATTGTTGAAGTTCATGGGGTCGAGCGGACTTAGGCGCATGGCATGTTCGAAGTGCTGGAAAGCCGCCTCCGGCTTGTCCGCGTAAACCTCCAGCCAACCCAATCTGCTTAGCGCCCAGGCAGAATTGGGATCAAGCTTGATTGCACGTTCCAGCAGGATTCTTGCAGTTCCGTAATTGCGTGCGAAGGTGTGTACGACACCCAGAACGGAAAGGATCAATGGGTCATCGGAAGACAGCCCGGCAGCCTTTTCGGCAAGCGCGAGCGCCCTTGTTTTTGCAGCCTCTATATCCTCAGACCAATTGTAGACCGAATGTTGCGCCCAGCACCACGCTGACAGCGCCAACGCCAATGGATAGTCGGGGTCAATTTCGAGCGCCTGGTTCAAAAGACCAAGCGCTGTTGATGATTGGACCTTGTCTTGAAGCCAGACGTGGCCAATGGCGCGCATTGCATAGTCATAAGCCCCCATGTCATGCGGTCTCTTGCGCATCGCGCGCTCGATTTCCGCCTTTTGAATGGAAGGCTGCATCGCACCTGCAACCTGCTCGGTAATCCGGTCCTGCAGATCGAAAAGCTCGGTATCCTTGCCATCGTATTTCTCGGCCCACAAGTGGGCCCCACCGGTCGTTTCGATCAGCTGCACTGTAATTCGCAGTTGCCCACCAGCACGCTGAACCGAACCTTCCAGCACATAACCAACGCCCAGTTCGCGGCCGATATCGATCACGTTCATATGGCGGCCCTTGTAGGCAAAGGCTGAATTTCGGGCGATCACGAAAAAGGACCGGATTCGCGAAAGGGCTGCCGTCAGCCCCTCCACGACGCCGTCAGCGAAGTATTCCTGGTCAGGATCACTGGACATGTTGTCGAATGGCAGGATCGCTATCGAGGGCTTGTCGGGAAGGGCCAGATTTCGTGACTGGGCTGCAACATGCGTGTTGGTCCAACGGAATATGCGAACCTTGCGGGTTATGTTCTTCAACTCGCGTTCGCCTGCGTCCGTGAAATCCGCTTCTATCTTTCCAGCAACATGTTCATATGCAGTGCCGCTAAGCGCTACACCTCCGGGCGTACAGACTTCCTGTATGCGAGCCGCAACATTTACGCCATCCCCGAAGACATCCTTGCCCTCAAGGATCACGTCGCCCATGTTGATCCCTACGCGAAGTGCCAGTTTCTTTTCGGGTATCACCTTTTCATTGAAGGCGGGCATTTCCCGCTGAATTTCCATTGCTGATGCAACCGCATCAACCACACTGGAAAACAATACGATTGCACCATCCCCCATCAGTTTGACGATCCGGCCATGGTGCCTGGAAACCTGGGGCGCAATAATGGTCTTGTGCAGTTTCTTCAGGCTGGCAAGGGTGCCTTCTTCATCAGCCCCCATCAATCGGGAGAAGCCCGTGACATCTATGGACACGATCGCTGCCAGTTGCCTTTTAGCTCTCTCAGTCGCCATGAAGTCATCTTCCTGAAAGTCCTGTCGAGCGCTCGTCTTCGGACAAGGATGCAGAAATGCGCGCCCAAGCAGACACTATAGCCTGCGAGGCAGCTTTTGCATCCTTTTCAGTGATGTCAGCTGAAATAACCGAAATCCGCATGACCCATTCGCCTCGCCACAGCGCCCCGCCGACATAAATCTGGCCTTCATCGACCAGAAGATCGATCACCGCGGTGGCCAGGGACTTTCGCGCCTCGACACTGTCGCTGTCTTCCCCGAAGCGAAGAATGATCTGGTTTAGCACAACATCATTCATTACCCGAATGCCTGCAACCGAACCCAGATCATGGGCAATCTGACGCGCGAGGTCGCAATGACGACGAACCATGCGAACAACGCCAGCCCGCCCGAGGGACTTCAGCGCAGCCCAGGTGGGCAAACCACGGGCGCGACGGGACAATTCGGGGACAAGGTAGGAAGGAACCCGGTCATTCATGTCCTGCGTTGGCAGGTAGCTGGCTCTGGTCGCCATGGAGCTTTGTAGTGCCGCCGCATCCCGGACAATCGCGTATCCGGAATCAAATGGCACTTGCAGCCATTTGTGCCCATCCACCACCCACGAATCGGCCATCTCAACGCCTTCGGTCATCGCGCGCAATTGCGGGTCTGCCCGGGCCCAAAGGCCAAATGCGCCGTCCACATGCAGCCAGGCACCCACCTCGCGGGCAATCTCTGCCAGTTGCAAGAACGGATCAAAGGCGCCGGTATTGATCTGCCCAGCCTGGGCGATGATCAGTTTCTGTCCACAGACCGATGCGCAGCTTCGTGCGAGATCCTCCCCTCGCATTCGCCCTTGGTCGTCAGTTTCCACCCGAATGAGCCTTTGAGCGCCAAAACCCAGATAGCGTAGCGATGACAATACCGAGGTATGCACATCTTCGCCCACAAACACATGAATTGGCGGCGCACCAAACAGCCCAAACGCCTCGCAATCCCAGCCGATACGTCGCAAAAGCTCGCCGCGCGCTGCTGCCAGCGCCGTAAAGCTCGCAAGGGTTCCACCGCTGACAAATCCGACGGCAGATTCTCGCGGCAGGTCAAGAATTTCGGTCAGCCAGCCCGCCGCAGTTTCCTCGACAGCAGCAGCAGTGGGTGACGAGTGATGCATTGCCGCATTTTGCCCCCATGCGGAAACCAGCCAGTCTGCGGCCACGCTGACGGGTGAGGAAGCACCCATTACCCATCCAAAAAACCCCGGATGCACGACCTGCATCAGGCCAGCCTCACCTAGGTCTGCCAGTTGTTTTATCACTGCTTCGTCGGGGCTGCCGTTCTCTGGTAGCGGTTCGGCAAAGTCGAGGCGCATCTGCGCATAGCTTCGCTCCGGCCTGACCTTGCGATTGCCAATCGACAACCTGTAGGCGATCGCCCGGCGGCATGCTGTTTCCAATACGTTCATGAGTTATCTGTTCAACCCATCTGCGCGCCAGGTGTGGAACGTGAGATTGCCAGTTCTTCGTCGTCCATGGTCTCGACGATATTTTCGAAAAGTGGCGTCGACAGATACCGTTCTCCGGTGTCGGGAAGCATGCACAGGATTACGGATCCCTGGGGGGCGTTCTGCGCTATCTTCAGCGAAACCGCGAATGTCGATCCGCCTGAAATGCCGGTAAGGATGCCTTCCTTCATGGCAAGTTCCCGGGCTTGCCTGATACCCTCGACCCCCGCAATCGGTATCAACTCGTCATAATATTTTCCATCAATTGCCTCCTGGAGTATGGCCGGGATGAAATCCGGCGTCCATCCTTGAATGGGATGTGGTTCGAATGCGGGATGGCTAGCTGTGGGTGCACCATTGGCGGCTCGCTGCTGCGGACGTTGGCTGCCGAGCAGTTGCGCATTGGCGGGCTCGGCAAGAATAATCCTTGTCTGTGGCCGTTCCTTGCGCAGCAGACGGGCAATGCCTGTCACGGTTCCACCGGTTCCATATCCGCTGACCACATAGTCCAGCCGCGAATCTGCGAAATCGCCAATGATTTCACGGGCTGTCGTGGTTTCGTGGATATCAACATTGGCATTGGTTTCGAATTGTGACGCCAGAAACCAGCCATGCTTTTGCGCCAGTTCAACTGCCTTGCGGTACATGCCCAGCCCCTTTTCGTCGCGCGGTGTCAGCACGACTCTGGCCCCGAAAATCCGCATCAGCTTGCGACGCTCAATCGAAAAGCTGTCAGCCATTGTTACGACCAGCGGGTATCCCTTCTGGGCGCAGACCATGGCCAGCCCGATCCCCGTATTGCCGCTTGTCGCTTCGACTACCGTCTGGCCGGGTTCAAGTTCGCCAGAACGCTCTGCTGCCTCAATGATGTTTACTGCCAGCCGGTCCTTGATCGAACCCGCGGGATTGAAGGCTTCCGCCTTGACATAGATCGTGGACCCGTGAGTGGGAATGTTGTTCACGCGGATCACGGGCGTGTTGCCGATGGTATCCAGAACATTGTCGTAAAGCAGGCCGCGGCCGCTTGTAGTCCTGATTTTCCTGCCGTCTGACATCAGGAAATCCTTTCCCGGTTGTTTGACGCTTATTTCGTTTCAATCGGAAACATCACATGCACAAGCGGAGTTGCACCCCACATGACATAGGGGCCGCCGACAAATGGATCACGGGGAAGATCGGCAAGCATTTTCATGTCCGGAAACAGGAGCATGATATGCGGTCCCTCCTGCACCCATACGCCGCCATCATTGCGATCAGTGGCCATGGGATTGTCATTGTTCACCATCGCATCGCCAGCGAGCATGTAGGAAACGCCGATGACGTCGGTCGAGAACGGTGAGCCGGACGAGGCGGCAGCCATCCACTTCATCCATACGGCATCGTTGCACATCGGGTGCTTGTCCCCGGGGATCAAACCAATTCCTGGCAGGCAAACCCACTCATTTGTTCCGGCACGCAAGATGGTGCCGTCGACATCCATGATTGTTGCTTTGCCAGAAATATCTGCCGGCGCTGCCGTTATGGCGCGAGCGATCTTTTCTTCTGCTGTTTCTGCTCTTGAAGTAGTAGCCGAGCAGGAAACAAGTACCGCAAGGATGGTCGTCAAAAATTGGTTGCGGGTACGATTTGGGGTTTTCAGCATTTTTCTTTCTCCTTCTGCAAAGCGCATGGTCGTCAACTTATGAACCGTAGTCAGGACCACTGCTTGAGGTTAACTTGAGTTTTTCCTGATGATTTGCGGGGGCGAATCTGGGGTTGGATCATGCGCTACCGCTTTCATCCGTTCACGCTGGATACAGATCGGGGACTGCTTCTCGAGGGAGAGCGGGATATTGCAGTCGAGCCAAGGGTATTCGCACTGCTGTCATTGCTGCTGGCAAGTCATGACCGCGTGGTAACGAAGGACGAGATTGTCCAAAAGCTTTGGGACGGTAACGTCGTGTCTGATGCTGCGATCGCCACGGTAGTCAAGACAACCAGAAAGGCTCTGGGTGATGATGGCGTTTCACAGAAATTCATTCGAACAATCCGCGGCAGGGGCGTGCGTTTTGTGGGTACGTTGACAATTGTTGCTTCCGCACTTGCGCAAGGCACTGACGTTCAGGTCTCACAAGAAGACGTCACGCCGGGGTCGAGGCGGCCATGCATTGCCATCCTGCCCTTTGCGATGGTCGGCTATTGCGAGGCTTACGGTGCCATCGCAGATGCAATTCCGGCGGAACTTATCTCCTGCCTTTCTCGATTGCGTTGGTTGACGGTGATTTCGCGGGGGTCAACCTTCCGCTTCCGGCAGGAAAATCCCGATCTTTCTGCAATCCGCACGGAGCTTGGTGCAAATTATTGCCTCACAGGATTTATCGAGACATTTGGCGCCGTGATCGCAGTGTCAGTCGAGCTGTCGGATACACGGAGTCAAGCAGTCGTCTGGAGCGAGCGTTTCTCGGGAACAGTCAGCGACGTGGACGAGACCAGAAACGTGATCGTTACGCATGTGATCTCGGCGCTCGAACTGCATGTGCCATTGGTCGAAGCCAAACGTGCGCGCCTGAAAGCTCCGGAAAATCTTGACGCCTGGAGTATCTATCACATGGGTTTGCAGCACATGTACCGGTTCAACCGGGCGGACAACCAGATTGCAGCGCAGCATTTTGAACGCGCGACCATGTTGGAGCCGGGCTTTGCCAGGGCCTATGCAGCGCTATCGTTCACCAGCTTTCAGACGGCATTCCTGAAATACACTCCCGATGCCGCTGATGAAGTTGGTAATGCCCGCCGGTTCGCTGAAAAGTGTGTCGAGATCGATCCACTCGATCCGTTCGGAAATTTCACGCTTGGCCGCGCTCACTGGCTGACGGGTGATCCAGAGGCAGGTATGCCGTGGATCGAACGGTCGGTGGAACTTAGCCCCAATTTCGCACATGGCTTTTATGCCCATGGTTGGGCTGACGCGATAGCCGGACGAGGTGGAGAAGCGTTGAATCAGCTTGAACAGGCGATCGAGCTCAGCCCGCTCGATCCGTTCCTTTATGCAATGTTGGCAGCGCGTGGTTTGGCATACCTGAACCTGAAGGACTATGATTCTGCCATGTACTGGGCGGAAAAGGGCGCACGCGCGCCTGGTGCCCATTTTCTCATCCTGGCAATTGCTGCAATGACATGCAAAATTTCCGGCGATGACAGGAGAGCAGATTACTGGGCCAGGGCAATGAAGAGTCGCAGGCCCGACGCATCCCTGGCAATGTTTTTCAAAGCCTTTCCATTCGAAGATGAGGCGATACGAATTCAGATGGCAAAGGCGCTCATCTCAGTGGGTATGATTGGTGAATAGATCGATATGTCTGACTGATTCAAAGGAAGATGTGCCCGGCGACGAAAGAGGATCGCAACCGCATCTAGACATCGAACTTCGCCGAAGCCTGCAAATCGTTCATCGTCAACCTATCAAGATGACCGCCTGAATGTGAAAGCCGAAACGGGGTGATGGTAGCTGTTGCCGCAGATGCCTGACCCTCGTCTTGTGTAACGGCGGCAACTCGCCTTCTCGCACCCATCCCGCTTTGCGCGTGTTCACCGTTTTTCGGTGGGATAGCAGCAGCAATTGCCCGTGGCATTGCATTGTTGATGCGCGCCGCCTGAAGGGTACAAAAACTGTTTTTTCCAAAGGCTTGCGTTGTTACAAAATTGTCATAAAACTGTTCTCCTTGCCGCTTGAGGGCGGAAACTCAGGGAGGATGGAATGAGAAAACTGCTTTTGGGCGCATCGGCGCTGGTTGCTTCACTGCTGGCTGGAACCGCGATTGCTGCTGCGGACAACCTGACCTTATATTGCTCTGCCGATGAGGCATGGTGCCAATTGATGGCGCGCGGTTTCGAGGAGGAAACCGGCATCAAGGTCGACATGACCCGCAAGAGCTCCGGCGAGACCTTTGCCCAGATCAAGGCCGAAGCAGCCAACCCGAAAGGCGATATCTGGTGGGGTGGTACGGGTGATCCGCACTTGCAGGCGGCAGAAGAGAACCTGACCGAGGAATATGTTTCGCCGATGCGCGACCAACTCAATGACTGGGCCATCCGACAGGCGGAATCTGCTGGCAACAAGACGATTGGCATCTATTCCGGCGCACTTGGTTTTGGCTACAACAAGGACCTGCTTGAAAAAGCCGGCCTGGCCGCGCCTGCATGCTGGAAAGACCTGATCAAGCCCGAATACAAGGGCCAGGTCCAGATGGCCAACCCGAACTCCTCCGGCACAGCCTATACGACGCTGGCCACGATGGTGCAGTTGTTCGGCGAGGATGACGGCTTTCAATACATGAAGGACCTGCACAAGAACATCAACCAGTATACCAAGTCCGGATCCGCCCCGATCAAGGCCGCAGGCCTGGGCGAGAACATGATCGGGATCGTATTCATGCATGATGCCGTTGCCCAGGCGGCAAGCGGCTTCCCGATCGTGACGGTCGCACCATGTGAGGGTACGGGTTATGAAATCGGCTCGATGTCGATCATTGCTGGTGCCCGCAATCTTGAATCAGCCAAGAAGTTTTACGACTGGGCCCTGACTGCCGATGTTCAGTCACGGGCGAAAGACGTCAAGTCGTTCCAGGTGCCCTCCAACAAGGCTGCCGTGCAGTCTCCGCTCGCGCCAGACCTGTCGCAAGTCAAGCTGATCAACTACGACTTCAAGAAATACGGCTCTTCCGACGAGCGCAAGCGTCTCTTGAAGAAGTGGGATGACGAAGTCTCCACGCTTCCGCAATAAGCGTGAGGCAGATTCGCCATCAAGACAGCCTTCACCCTGCCGTCATCTTCTGGATGGCGGTGGGCTTGGCCGGTTTTGCCCTGTTACCATGGTATATGCTTGATGACGGGCTGTTCTCGTTCGAATGGCTCCTCAACGGCTATCCATTCGACAAGAACTCGGCGCCCGCGCTTTTTCTGGCCTTGCAGGGTCATAAACTGTGGCTGGCTCCCATGGGCCTGCTGCTCCTCTTGCCATTGAGCTTGTGGGGCAGGCCCAAGAATGATCCGGTTTTTGCCAATGTGCTCATTGCAGTGGGTGTTGCCGGATTGATCTGGTTCTTCGCCCAGGGCTTCGGCATCAGCCTGCGTGGCTGGAATTTCGGTTTCCTGAACGAGCTTTTCGGCAAATTTCCCGACCGCCAGTTCGGCATGGGCTGGGGTGCGGTGTTCGTCGGATGTGCATTCCTGTTTCTGCTTGCGCTAGGCATTGCCGCCAGGGGGGCCGTTGGCGGGGATGTGTTTGTGGTCAGCTCCATTGGCCTCATCATTGGCCTGGTCACGCTTTTCATCTTCATGCCGGTTGTGAAGATGCTTGGCAGTGCACTGGTGACCGAGGATGGGGGATATTCGGCAAGTTCATTCCTTGGCAAATTCCTCTCCTCGCGGATTTGGGGCCTGGAATGTATAATGGGCGGCTCACGGTGCGGGGTGGCCTGGAATTCACTCTTCCTTGCCCTGGTTGTCGGCTTTGTAACAACATTGCTTGGCCTGGTATTCGCCCTGATTGCGACGCGAACCAATGCGCGATTCCAGAAAGTATTGCGGGCGCTCACGGTGCTTCCGGTTATCACTCCGCCTTTCGTCATCGGCCTGGCAATCATCCTGCTGTTTGGACTTTCGGGGGTCTTCACCCAGGGCTGGGCTGAATTGTTCGATACCCAACCGACACGCTGGGTATATGGTTTGCCAGGCCTGCTGATTGCGCAAACACTGGCATTCACCCCAATCGCATTTCTGGTTCTGATCGGCGTTGTCGAAGGCGTAAGCCCCTCGATGGAAGAGGCGGCACAAACCTTGCGCGCCAATCGCTGGCAGACATTCTGGACGGTTTCACTGCCGCTGATGCGGCCCGGGCTTGCCAATGCGTTTTTGCTCGGCTTCATCGAAAGCATGGCGGACTTCGGTAATCCGCTCGTGCTTGGCGGAAATTTCGATGTCCTTTCGACCGAGATATTCTTCGCCATTGTCGGCGCGCAATATGATCAGGCCCAGGCTGCGGTTCTGGCGATCGTGCTGCTGCTTTTCACCCTGACTGCCTTTTATGCGCAGCGGTTCTGGCTCGGCAACAAGTCCTACACGACGGTAGCAGGCAAGGGCGACGCGGGAATGCATCCGCCGCTGCCGCGTGCGCTTACACTGGGAATCGGTTCGATAGCGGCGTTCTGGTTGTTGCTGACGGTCATTGTTTACTGCACGATCTTTTACGCGAGCTTCGTCAAATTGTGGGGTGTCGATGCATCCCTTACCCTTGATCACTATGTGCAGGCCTTTGCCATCGGGTGGAACGAGTTCGGAATTCACTGGAAAGGATCGGCCTGGGATTCGTTTTTCACCACCCTGTGGATCGCACTGATTTCCGCCTTGCCGACGGCGCTTATCGGCCTGCTTACGGCTTATCTGCTGGTCCGGCAAAGCTTTGCCGGCAAGGCTGCCTTCGAATTTGGAACCATGCTGTCCTTTGCAATTCCCGGTACGGTGATCGGTGTCTCCTATGTGATTGCATTCAATGTACCACCAATCGAGATCACGGGAACTGCGATCATCCTCATCATCTCCTTCATTTTCCGCAACATGCCGGTTGGTGTGCGCGCCGGGGTGGCATCCATGTCACAACTGGACAGGAGCCTGGATGAATCCTCGCTCACGCTTGGTGCCAATTCGTTCCAGACATTCATCCGGATCATCCTGCCGCTGCTGCGACCGGCCATACTTGCAGCGCTGGTATATTCGTTTGTGCGGGCAATGACCGCGATCAGCGCCGTGATCTTTCTCGTCAGCGCACGCTATGACCTGTCGACCAGCTATATTGTCGGTCGGGTCGAAAACAATGAATACGGGATTGCAATCGCTTATTCGACGGCACTCATCTTTGTGATGCTGCTTGTCATTGGACTCATGCAACTGATCGTTGGACGGCGTGATATCGGTCGGCGCGGGCAAGCAGGCTCCGCCAGGCAATTGCAGGTTGCAGGAGGTGGATAAGTGATCAAGAGCAATGCTGCATCGGTCGAATTCCGCAATGTGAGCAAGGTGTATCCGGGCTCAAGGGTGGCGGCAGTCGACAACGTTTCCATCCATGTCGAGGAAGGCAGACTGGTGACACTGTTGGGGCCATCCGGCTGTGGCAAGACTACCACCTTGCGAATGATTGCAGGGCTGGAATTTGTGACCAGCGGCCAGATCATCATTGGCGGCAAGGATGTGACGACGCTTCCCGCGACCGAGCGCGATGTCTCGATGGTCTTCCAATCCTACGCGCTGTTTCCGCACATGACGGTTCGCGAAAACGTCGAATACGGGCTGAAATTTTCGGGTTTTCCAAAAAGGGAGATTGCTGATCGCGCCATGGCGGGGTTGACCCTTGTCGGCCTGCAGGATTATGGCGCACGACTTCCAAGCCAGCTTTCCGGTGGTCAGCAGCAGCGCGTTGCCGTGGCGCGGGCCCTTGTTCTCGAACCGCAGGTCCTGTTGTTCGACGAGCCGCTTTCAAACCTGGATGCCAAACTGCGCCGCCAGGTCCGGGAGGATATCCGGGACATACAGACCAAGCTTGGCCTGACGGTTGTCTATGTAACCCACGATCAGGAAGAGGCATTGGCGGTGTCTGACCGCATCATCGTCATGAACAATGCGGTGGTTGCCCAGGAAGGCACGCCGCGCGAACTCTATGATGCGCCGGCCAATACATTTGTCGCGGATTTCATTGGTGAGGCCAATTTGCTGAATTGTGAAATCACGAAAATCAAGGCTGGTATTGCCAGCGTCAGGCTGGGTCCGGTCAAGCTGGATCTCCCAGCCCGTGGTCAGGCGGTCGGTCCGGCCCGGCTTGCCATTCGACCCAACCGGATCAATCTGGTGAAGGGTTCGACAAAAAACACCCTGCCTGCAACGCTGAGCAAGGTCACTTATGTTGGCAAGCATCTGGAATGCATGGCGATGACCGAAGCGGGCCCGATATTCGCGCTGTGCAATGACGTCGACGCAGCCTTCAAGCCAGGCGACAAGGTGGGGCTGGATTTTCCCGGACGAGGGCCGGTTCTGGTCGCCGAATAGACGTCACAACTCGAAACAGTCGTCGGCAATATCCTTGATCGCAGCAAAGACATTGGGCCCGCCCGCAATGACCACCGTGCCGTTGTCAAGCGAAGTGGCCGGGTCTGGTTCGACAATGATACCACCTGCTTCCCGGATCATCAACAAGCCGGCTATGCAGTCCCAACTGTTCATGTGCTCCTCGATATAGCCCAGCAGACGTCCTCCAGCGGTGTAGGCCAACATCAGCGCGCCCGATGCGTTGCGAAAAAAGACGCCCCCACCGGTCACAATGCGATCTACTGCCCTGACGATGTTGGCACCATGGACACGGCCGGAAAATCCGGTGCCGACTGATCCCTCTCCAATATCCCTGGCGATGGAAGCACGAATCGGCTTGCCGTTGCAGAAGGCGCCACCATCAAGGGATGCATGGAACAATTCGCCCGAACATGGCTCGTTGATGACGCCGATCACCGCCGAACCTTCCCTTGCAACTGCGATGGCCACGCACCATTGCGGAATTCCGCGAACAAAATTGGCGGTTCCGTCAATCGGGTCGATGACCCAGTCATAGCCTGTCGTCCCATGCTTGCGGCCATGCTCTTCGCCGACAATGCCATCATCTGGCCAATGCTCTTCAATCGCCGCACGGATGAGTGTCTCGGTATCCTTGTCTGCATTCGAGACCAGGTCCTGATGGCCCTTGCTCTCAATGATCAGGGAATCGAAGGCATCGAAATGCGCCTTCGCAAAATTTCCTGCCTGCCGGGCGATGTCGATTGCGAAGTCCAGTCTGGAAGCTGTGGTCATTACTGCTCCATTTGTTGAAAATGTTTGCTGGTCTTACCTTCGGCAATTGGAAAGGTCTCGGGAAATCCGCATCGCGGAGATTTTCAGCACATTTTCTTGCATGTGGGCTTCCGACCTTGCGATTTGCCGGGTTCACCACTGCGGAAAATATCAGCCTACAGCCTGTTTGAAATTTTGGACTATCCCGGCTGGCGCAGCAACCTTTCGACGCGGAAATGGCGTTTGAGATCCTCCGTCGCCCAGTCAAATGCTACGCCGCAGCTACCTCATTGCTGCCAATCGCCAATCACACAGCAATTCGGATGGCTCACTGTCGGCCCGATACATATCGCTTAAATTTACCGGCTAACTAATATTGCTATGCAACGAGTTTCTTTTGTTTTGCGAAAGGGCTGAGACCAAGCCAGACCTGCATGGACTCCGCGACCTTTTTCTCACCCAGCAGTTCGATCTTGTCGCGTTCGCTTTCGATGGTGCCCAAACCCATCCAAATTGCCGTCATTGTTCGCAGATCGGTAGTCACATAGAGATCGATCTCAAACCCCGGATCTGACCAACAAAGATCAACGTCACCACCCGGTTCAATAACCAGCCACCAATGGCTTTTTGTGGCCGGCAAATCCGAATACAGAAACTGAACCACCGTGCGGATCGGCGGTAGCGGCGACGGATCGAGATTTCGACGCATGTCCCACATCAACAATGAAGGGTCGAGATTCTTCAGGGAAAGCGAGGATTCGATCCACTTCTGGCCCCACAATCCAATCGCTTCGACAACCGGGCGCAGATCTTTTCCCGCATCTGTCAGGTGGTATTCGAAGACGCCCTTTTCAGATTTCAAAGGTATGCGCTCGACCACACCGGCTATCTCAAGTTCCTTCAGGCGCGTGGATAGCAGTGCAGGCGACATTTTCGGGACGCCGCGGCGCAGATCATTGAACCGGGTGGTTCCGGCAACGAGTTCCCGCATCAGGACCATCGTCCAGCGGGTGCACAAAACTTCGGCCGCCATGGCGACAGGGCAGAATTGCTTGTAACCAGCTTGTGTCATCCAAAATCTCCCATTCGAAGGATTCCAACCCTAGCCATTTAAACCCACCTGCCTAGTACAGAATCTGAACCAGGCAGTTCAGTTCGGGAACTGGACCTGCGACCGGCAACTTCGATAGTTCTTCTGTACCGACATCGATGTTCACAATCGAAGCGGCAGACAAATGGAGAGAGAGCATGAGTGTTTACCTGATAGCAGACATCAAGGTTACGGATGACGGTTGGGTTCCCGAATATGCAACCAATGTTCACAACCTGGTCGAAAAACATGGCGGCAAATACTTGTCGCGCAGCGGAAATATCGAGACACTGGAGGGAGCGGAAAAGGACAGCACACTGATCGCGATTGTCGAATTTCCCACTCGCGAGGCATTGAACAGCTTTGCTGCCGACCCTGAATACGCACCCTACGGGCAGGCGCGGCAAGCAGGTAGCGTCAGCAATTTCCATGTCATCGACGACACGGATATTGCCGGGGCCATCCCGTATCTGAAAGCTGGCTGAGCTTGATAATCTGCAGCAACAGAAAATTGCTGTTTGGCAGATCCATCCACCGGCATGGTCCCGGATCGCCCATGCGCCGAAGCACCGTCACGAAAGGAACCCCGCGGGATAGATGTCTGCATTTTGCAAACTGGCATGAATTCCTCCCAGCTTCGGTGAATTCACACCAACTGCCGTTCCAGATCTTTCCGCAATTCGCAGGTCAGACTGAATAGAGAGCGTGGCGCGAGCAAAGGTGCCGCGCATCTCTGCGACCAGTTCCTCGCGGGCATAGGTCTTTGTGCTGCCGTGGCCACCCTAATCGCGATCCTGCTGCGATCGGTAGCCGGTCCAGTGCCCAAGTTCATGAAAGCCTGCTGCAGTGGCAACTGCACAGGGTCCTATGCAGGCACATGGAGGGCGCGATCTCCCAAGCCAGCCATCACCTCATAAGCTGTTCCATTGCTCCATCAATGACAGGCGGCCTGCCTCCGGTTCGGCAATGGTCCTCTCGATGAAACTCTGGCAGAGATCGACCTTGACGCCACTCTCTGTCTCTTTCTGGTGTTCTTTTTCCTGTCGCTTGTGTCTTGGCGCGGCGGCTTCCTGTTCTCCGGTCTAACCGCCGCACGGACCCTCGGAACCGGGGTGACCGGCAAGACTGGCAGGCCAGAAGCCCGAGATACCCAAATCGGCCGCGACTTTTCTCACCAGGGTGGGAGGTCGCTTCTCCGCGTTTCGGAGCAAAGCCTGCCACGCAACGGATGAAATTCAATCTCATCGATGATGCGAGGAAGGAATTCCCCGTGCATTGACTGTGCACCTTCAATGTATGAAATGACGACGGGCGGTCTTCGTGCTATCTGTTTTGGGATCAGAGAATGGGAAGAAAGCATGAACCCGCCTCTCTGCAAACGAACGCCCCATATGGGGCCGCAACTGGTCCAGCAACTCTGCGAATCATTATGTGGCTCTTCGGACATTCGCTGACCCCGCGTGCTGCGGCACTGTCCGCCCAAGGCCGACATACAGGAGACCACCGATCACTTCGGCTCCGCCGCGACGAATTTCCCCACCACCTCGGCCGTGGTTAGGATAGCATGGGCGTAGGTCGGGCCGTTGATCTCGTGCGTGGCGTGCATCGCGTCCGTCGACATGGCCGCCGTTGCATCGCGCACCAGCGTCACATGATACCCGAGTTCGGCCGCATAGCGCGCTGACGTCTCAATACAGGTATTGGCAATCAGACCGACAAAGATGACATGGGTAATCCCGTGCTGGCGCAGGTGTACATCAAGGTCCGTATTGGCGAAGCTGGACGCCCCCCAGTGTTCCTTGACGATGATGTCGCCGATTTCCGGACCGAACCCGTCGTACCATTCACCACCCCAGCTACCTTCGGCGAACAACTGGTATTCGTGCGCCGCAGCTTGTGACGGTGTCAGGTGCGCCCATCCTTCGAAGTCCGTGGCGTGGTGACGGTGATGCGGCAGGATGAAGATCGGCATACCTGCCTTGCGCGCCGTCGCACGGTTCTTGGACAAATTGGCATGCAGGCCAACCGAGGTGGCGACCTCGCTCAGGGCGGGCCACACTTGCCGTCCTCGGCGAGGAAATCGTTGTAGGGATCGACGCAAAGAAGCGCGGTCCGATGCTTGGGGTATTGGGGGTCAGTCACGGGATTTTCCTTTCAGGTGTCAATCACGTTCAGATTGAGAGACCAAGGGGCAATGTTGTTTACTTCATGCAAAATCCACCGATCTGCTGAACGGCATCTCACGCAAACGCTGGCCTGTCGCAGCAAAAATGGCATCGGCCAGAGCCGGGGCTGCCGGTGCCGTTGCGGGCTCGCCCAACCCGCGCACCCGTTCAGCCTGGCCGAGGAGCCGGGTGTGCATTTTTGGCGTCTGGTGCAGGCGCATACCCTCGAAGGCATGGAAGTTGGTCTGCTGAACGGCGTGGTTCTCGTAGGTCAGTTCGCAATTCATTGCATGGCCGAGCCCGAATATGGCAGCCCCTGTCAGTTGAGCTTCCGCGTTGACTGGATCGAAGACGGTGCCGCAATCGGCAGCGATCCAGACCTCGTCGATGCGGATGCCCCGATCGGTCAGTGTCACATCGATGACTTCGGCCACGGGCACGCCGTGGGTGTGGGCAAAGGCGATACCGCGCCCGCGCCCTGGCCCGATATCAGAACCCGCCCAGTTCGACATTTCGCCCACCGCTTCGAGAACGCGGCGGCTATCGGCATCCGCAATCAGGCGGAGCCGTTCCTCCAGCGGGTCGGCGCCCGCGGCATGAATCAGTTCGGAAAGGAAGCTTTCGTGGAAAAAGCTATTGGAGCAGGCCCCGGGCGATCGCCACGACCCGATCGGGACCATTGGCGGCGCGGCATAGCCTGTCACGCGATAGTTGGGGATGGCATAGGGTTGGTCATAGGCGCCCCAGACCAGCATCGTGTCCGGCCCCGGCGGCACGATGAAAATGCGCCCGAACCAGGACGAGATGAGCGACGGGCTTATCGTGTCGAGATCATAGGCCACCACGCGGCCCTCCGCCACGGCACCCCGGCCAACGGCCATGTGCAGGGGCCGCGGGAAGTCATGGGCCATGTCCTCTTCCCGGCTCCAGGTGGTCTTGATCGGCGTGCCGGGCATGGAGGCAGCGATCTGGATCGCCTGCATGACGTAGTCGTGGTCAAGCCTGCGGCCGAAGCTGCCGCCAGCGGACAAGGCGTGTAGTGTTACCCGGGACGGATCGACGCCAGTGATCTCGACCGCTGCGTCGCGCACCACAGCAGGTATCTGCGTTGCAGTCCAGATCTCGACCCGGTTGGCCTCAACCAGCACGGTGGCGCAGAGTGGTTCGAGCGCGGCATGGGCAAGGAAGGGCGTGCGGTATTGCGCCTCGATCTCCGTGGCGCTGGTCAGCGCGGCCTCGACATCGCCATCGTCGCGCAGGCGGCTGTTGCGAAACTCCTCGGTGCGGGCGTCGATCAGTGCCTGCCACATCTCGGCGGAGTTGGCCGGATAGTCGGGGGGAAGCCACTCGACCTCCAGCGCCTCGGCCGCACGAAAGGCGAACCACGTGTTGTCGGCGATGACCGCAAGCCCTTCGTTCACTTCGACAACCGACCTCACCCCCTGCATTGCCAGCGCAGCATCGGAGTTGTAGCCCGCCATGGCACCGCCCCGGCCAGGATTGGCGCGCACGGTCGCGTGTAACATGCCGGGCAGCACCACATCGATACCGTAGTCCTGCTTTCCGGTCGATTTCGCGACGATGTCGAGCCGCCGATACGGTTTGCCAAGCCGCCGCCAGTCAGAGGAGGGCCGTAGCGTCACATCAGTGACCGGCTTTGTCGCAGCCGCTTCGGCAGCAAGTTCAATATACGGAATGCGAGTGCCGTCGGGCAGCAGGACGTATCCTTCCTCGGTGCGCAGGTCTCCCCTTGACACTCCCGAGCGCTCCGCAGCGGCAGCCTTGAGGGTTTCGCGGGCGGTGGCTCCGGCCAGGCGCAAGGTCTCGTGCAAGTCCGCGGTTGAAGACGAACCGCCAGTAAACTGCGAACTGGTCAGCCGCGCGACCTGGCCCATCAGTTCGCGCACCGTGCCTGCCACGAAACCGTGGTCCCAAGCCGGGAAAGGCAAGCTCTCCGCAGCAACAACGGCGTTGAAATAGGCCTGGTGCGGCTGACCCGGATCGAGCGTCGCGGTAGCAGGGTCGATATCCAGTTCTTCCGCTATCAGCATGGCTTGCGTCGAGGCGATCCCTTGCCCCACGTCGGCGCGCGGCACAATCAGTGTGATTCCCTGTGGTGTGATCTTGACGAAGGGTGTCAGCGCAGCCTCGCCTTTCCCCAGACCATCAAGCAACGGGTTGGGGGTTGCGCGGGTGGCAAAATAGGCCCCGAAGGCGACCCCGCCAACTATTGCGGCTGATCCGATCAGGAAGCTACGGCGGGCAATGGTTCTGACGCGTCCCATCCCTTATGCCTCCCGCATGGCGCTTGCGGCGCTGTGGACGGCGGCGCGGATGCGGGGATACGTCCCGCAACGGCACAGATTGCCCGACATCGCGGCGTCGATATCGTCATCGGTAGGGGCTGGATTGTGGGCCAGAAGGTCGGCGGCCTGCATTATCTGGCCGGATTGGCAGTAACCACATTGGGCAACCTGGTGTTCAATCCACGCCCTCTGAATGGCGTGCAGCGCCTCAGGCGTTCCCAGCCCATCGATCGTTGTAATTTCCCCCCGGACATCAGCCAAAGCAACCTGACACGACCGCACCGCCTCGCCGCCAATATGCACGGTGCATGCGCCACATTGGGCAATGCCGCAGCCGTATTTGACGCTGGTGATGTTCAGCGCGTCCCGCAGCGCCCAAAGTAGAGGCATGTCATCTGGCAGGTCAACCGTGTGACTGGTGCCGTTTATCGTAAGGTCCATGGCTTTCTCCGATCAGCTGGTGGACGAGACTTTGCGTGTCAATAACGCCAAGCTAGGACCGATGGCACGGTGCGGCGATATGCATATGTAGTCAGCCGCATGCAAATTGGGTCAGTCGGTACTCAAAGTCTGGTGCTGCCCAACCGTCTGTGGCATTGAAACAAGGAGGTTGAGAGTTCCGGCGCATGGACTATTCACAAACGTATTCCCTGTTCATGGCGACAGACGTGGCTTGCCGCATTCTCGGCGTCGATCCGAAGGTGATGCTTGAAACGGCGGGCCTTGGCGCGATTGCGCGTGGCAGAATCGAGGTGCGAGGCACGGCGCAGCAATATTTCGACTGCTGGAACACGATGGAGGTGCTGTCGCCGCGACCCGACTATGTGCTCCACCTCGGAGTTGCAATCTCGCGCGGACCGGTGATCCCGGTGTTTTTCACCCTGTCCTGTGCGCCCGACATGGAAACCGGCCTGATGCGACTGGCGCAGTTCAAGTCACTGCTCGGCCCAACGCACATGCGAGTGTTCTGGGATAACGGGCTGTTGCGTTTGGAATTCGACAGCGTGGATGCGCGGGTGCCCATGCCGCCGAGCCTTGGCGCCCTTCAACTTGTAGTCGCGGTCGAGAACATTCGCGGAGCAGCCGCCCAACATGTTTGCCCGGTTGCGGCGGGCTTTGATGGATCGCAGGAGGAACGGCACAAGATCGCCGGTCATCTCGGCGTCATGCCGGAGCGGTCGCATGCCGCCTATGTCGCCTTCTCGCCCGAGGATGCCAAGCGGCGGTTCATATCCGAGAATCCTGCCCTGTGGGCGGATGTCGAGGCCGACCTCAAGCTCCAGCTGGCAGCGCAGAACGATCGCTGGCCAGCCGCCGAACGGGTGCGGGGCGTCCTGGTCGATCTGATGCCCGCGGGACGAACAGGGGCCGAGGACGTGGCCCTTGCTCTCAGGATCAGCCGCAGCACATTGCAGAGGCGATTGCGCGAGGAAGGCACGTCGTATCAGGCGGTGCTGGACGCTACGCGATATGACATGGCGATCCGCTACCTTACCAAGACAGCCCTGCGCGCGGACGAGATTGCAAACGTGCTGGCCTACCGCGACGCCAACAGCTTTTCGAGAAGCTTCCGAAGATGGACTGGCCAAGCGCCTGTTGCATTTCGTGAGGCATTGGCGCGTTCGAAGGACGAGGCAGGAGACAAGGAGTGATGTCGAAGTCATTGAGGCGGGTGATCGGATGCGGGCAGAACCTTGCGCCTCAGCACCGCCCCGTGAATTCGGCGATCACTTCTTGGCGGAACAGCAGTCCGAGTGCCACCATCTGCGCGACCATGAACAGCCCGATTCCCGCGTATACCGTGGCTGGGGCCGCCATCTCGACCGGCATTGGGCTGATGATCTGGGTGATCAGGCCCTGCGAATAGTCAAAGGCGCCGACGGCGTTGTAAGCCACCAAGATGCCCCAGACCGTCGTGCCTCGCTGCCGCCAGAAGAGATAGAGCGTGACCGGCAACAGGAAGCCGATGATCGTGTCGCTGAGCCAAGGGCCGAACCAGCCGTCAGGCGCGGGGCCGCCGAACATCTGCACTTGAGGCAGGAACAGGATTGTCTGCGCGCGAAAGATTGTAACGCCCATAAGCAAGGTAATGGCCCATCGGATAGTCGGTTTCATGAAGGCTCCTTGGCATTCATCTTGGCCCTGCAACTTCTGCCGCAGGGCATTGGGTGAAAGGGATCTACTGCACAGGGGTGAAATCCGCCGCCTCATCGAAGACGACAAAGACCTGGCAAATCTCGGGGCCGAGGCAGTCCTCGGCATGGGGGACGCCGCCGGGCTGAAACCAGTAGGAACCGGGAAGCAGGTCCGGACCGTGATTGGGCTCGGAAAGCTCCCAATGCTGCATCCGGCCTTTGACGACCATGGCCCAGTAGCCGTGCGTGTGCGTGTGCGGCAGCACCTCATAACTTGCGGGATCGAGCAGTGATGTCATCGCGGTCGGAAGTCCCGTTCCAACCCCTCCATAAAGCGCGATGCTGCGAACGCCGGGTGCCGGAAAGGGGGCGAATGCGACCTCATCGGCGGGAACGCGAATCCCTGCCTCTGGCACTTGCGGGTCTTGCGCCTGCGCGACGATTGGAAGGCCAAGCATCAGGCCGAGGGTGCAGGTGGCAAGGACTATTGAAGTTTTAGGGGTCATCTGGTTCTTTCCTTATGGCAAAGATGTGTATCGTCACGGCCCGTCGGTTCAACGTGCTTTGCTGGCGGCCATTGCGCGCAGCGCATAAACGGGGATGGCAAGGGTGATCAGCACGCGGGGGATGTGCCCCAAGAGCCAGAGCATGCGGATCGTGGCCGAGTTCTGTTCCGTCACAGGACCAACCAGCGCGATGCTCTTGTAGAAATCCAAGGCGTCCCCAATGGGCGATCCGATTGCCGCCGCAAGGCGCACGTTGAGCGGCATGTGGTAGAAGATCGTGATCAGCGAGACGGCCAGGTAAAGCCAAAGCGCGATCACCCAGTTCCGCCGCGCCGGGGTAGTATGCCAATCCAGGCGGGCCGACAGGATCAAGCCCGCCAGCATCAACAGAAACAGCGGCATGATCGTGTAGAGGAAATTGCTGAACTGGGGAAAGAATTGCGCCACATAGACTGCAGGCGGGAGAGTCAGCCAGTAGACCCCCATCGAAAGTCCGATGAAGGCATTGGCGCCGAAGAAGGCGGCAGAAGTAATGACAGCTAGCGCGTTGACGCGGCTGCGATAGGATGCGGTCATGCGGATTTTCCCAAGAATTCAGTGCGGCGGACATAGATTTCAGAGGTTTGCATGTTCACACCACCACCAACCGGTAGAGAACAAAGAACTCTCCGAGCACCATGGGAACCGACAGCAGAACCTGAAACAGCCAGACGACACCCATCTTCTTGTCCCAGAATTGTTCCCTGATGAAAAACCGTTGGATGACAGCCATGTCGGTCAGGCAGGTGATCACGAATAGCCAGGCAAGCGCGCGCACGGCGCCATCCGAAAAGCCTTCGACAATTGCGAAAGTCAGCAGCACCGCCGTGACGGCCACCGCCAGATCGCCGATCGCGATCTGTACCTTTGCTTTGTGGCTGATTGCGTCGTCCAACTGTCCGGGCATCACGACGGTCATGCCGATGAACCGGAACATGTGCAGGATGGCAACCGGCAGGACTGCGACCGCGAACTCCGCCTGTACGATGCCGGGGAAAAGCAAGCGACACAGAATGATCGTCGTCAATAGGCTGACCGACATCTGAACATTCATCACCAACAGATTGCGGCTTGGGGAAAGGGACATTCGCGTATCTTCTCATGGACCAAACAGGGAAACTTGCGGCGAAACTCAGTGAAACTCGGTCTTTGCGAACTGGCGAAACAGGAAGGCAGGTGCAATCCGGCTCATCCACTTGATCTGGCGTGACTGTCCCAGCAGCATCTCGGTCTGGTTTCGGCGCAATCCTTCAAGGATGTCGCGCACCAGGTCGGCGGGCTTCATCTTCTTGAAGTTGTCGGACTTCAGCACCGTTGCCATGTCGGTATCGACGACTGGCGGCAGCGCTTCGAACACGGTGATGCCGTGAGGCTGCAACTGGTGGCGCAGGGTTTGTGCGACGTGATGGATCAGCGCCTTGGTCCCGGAATAGACCGGCGTTCCCGGCGCCGCGACGAAGGCAATTCCCGATCCGATGAACAGCACTCCCGGCTGTACGCTCTTTTCGAGAAGCGGCAAGGCGCGCCGCGTCAGGGTCAGCGGGGCCACAGCATTGATCGCGATCTCGCTCTCGATCTTGTGCAGCGTGTCGGGATCGGAACTGAAGTCGTAGGCGAGGAAAATGCCTGCATTGTTGATCAGCAAATCGAGCCGGCCATGCTGCGCCTCTATGTCCGAAAGGATCCGCTCCTGATCTTGTCCACGCGTCACATCTCCAACGATTGCCTGCGCCCCGGTCTCGCGTTCCGCCTCCGCAAGCTTGGCCGCATCGCGTCCGCAGATGATGACCGTGTTGCCAAGGGCTGCAAGTTGGCGGGTCAATTCCAGCCCGATGCCGGAACCGCCGCCAGTGACAAAAATGATCTTCGATGTCAGCTCCAAATCGTTGTCTCCAAGTCCCACTTCATCCAAACGGTAAGCGCGTAGGCCTCATTCTTCCACCGCGATTTACTTGCAGATCGTTCCAAAGACTTGCAGATCGGATCAAAGGCATTGCGTGGCGCGACGCGAATGTTTCTAGTGTGATCAGCGGGGTTCCCGCGAGAGAGGCCGCTGACATGCAGACCCATGAGCAATCCCTGAACTACACATCCGCCGTTTTGTCAGGCCCGATCTGCGGGATGCTAAGCATCGGCTGGGACGAGGTGCTGGCCCACGCGGGCGTTGTGGCGACTGAGCGCAACGACCGGGCCTTTCTGGTCTCTGCCAATGAATACCTGCGCCTTTGGGCCGCGATGATGGACTTGTCGAGGCAGCAGGACGTCTCAAAGCTTCTCGGTTTGCGGATGGCAGGCGGTCCAGCGATCCCGGTTCTCTTCGCGCTGTCGACCGCCCCTGATTTCGAGACCGGCATCACACGCATGGCACAATTCAAGAGCCTGTTCGGGCCAATGCAATTCGTTGTGTCGAGCAGCGCGTCCGCGTTCACCGTGCGCGTCGCGCCGGACATCTCGACTGCGCCCTTGCCCGGTTCGTTCAGCAGCCCCCAGATCATCTACCTGCATGCGCAGACAAACGCGCTGGCACGTCATGCCATCCGGCCACTACGGATCAGCCTTCCCTTGCCGCAGGACGAACGTGAGCGGCTCGTCGATGTTTTCGGCCTCGTCCCCGAGCATGGTGAGGCCGCGCTCACATATGCCCGTGCCGATGCGCTCACGCCTTTCATCTCGGACAATCCCGAACTTTGGGACGCCACCGCGGCAGACCTCCGGAGCCAGGCCATGATCCAGTCCAAGGGCTTGCCACTGGCGGACCGGGTTCGCGCCACTATGCTGGAAGCATTCTCGATCACCGAACCCACGATCGCCCATGTGTGCGGTCGCCTGAAACTGGGTCGAAGCACGCTGCTGCGGCGACTGAGAGAGGAGGGTGCCACGTTTCAATCCATACTGGACGAAACGCGCAAGGAGTTGGCGATCCGCTATCTCCTCAAGAGCAAGCTTAATAATCAACAGATCGCGCATCTTGTGGGATACCGCGATCCGAATGCCTTCCAACGCGCCTTCAGGAAATGGACCGGCATGACGCCACAGGACTTGCGTGCCGAGCGGATGTGATGCATCCGAAAGGCAATGGCGGTTATCGAAATGTATATACACCAACTTCGCCGTAACCCATGCTGCGGGTCCTGTCGAAGGACCGTAGTATGGGTGGGCTGTGCCTCAAGCTCACGTCACATCGCCTTGAACAGCAAGTTCCGGGCGGAATGTCTGAACGTCCACTGGTTCCTGACCCTTGCGGATGCCCGCGAAAAGATGGAGGATTGGTCCCTCTCAGCGATTGCAAGCAATCGCCTGCCGGGCAAAGGTAGAGACTACAACGAGGTTCGACCTCATTCGGCGATCGGATACAACCTCCCGATTGCACTGCATAATCCCGGTGACACACCCGGCCCGTCACCGTGATGACAGCCGGAAAACTCCATAATCTGGCGGTCCAAGATTGGGTCTCAGAGCAACGCTACAAATCCTGTGCCAAAATGAAGATTGAAACGGTCTTCTGACACAACGGTAAGCGTATCGATCATGCTTGGGGCCGGATTCAATCAAGTCGGCGAGCAACCACTCGTTGTAGGCACAACCTGCTGGCGCCTTCGCTGAGTCGTTCGATGCTGGCCAAGTGCCCAGCAAATGCTGTGTTCGGATACCGCCATGCTGTGCCCTTAAATTGGGGCTCGGCGCCGCTTGACTTGCCGATGAATTCCTTGAAGGTGTGCTCGCAGTGCCGGGTCCTGAGTGAGGGACAGCGCTGTCTCTAGCGTCGATTCGGCTTCTTCCAAATGGTCTGCGAGCAGGGCAACGCGAGCGCGTGCAACCCAGTAAGGCTGGTGCCGTGCCACGCGTTCTGACTTCAAAGCGTCGAGCTCGGCAAGCGCCTCAGCGGTGCCGCCACGTTCAGCCAACACAACAGCGCGGCCGATGCGCGCACCGATGTTGTCGGTATGCTGCACAAGAAGATTGTAGAGAATGACCAGAGCGTCGAAATTCACCTGCCCCGTGATCGGACGTTGGACATGCACCGATTGGATAGCGGCCTCGCACTGGAACCGGCCGAACCGCCCCGCCTGCGCGGCTTGGGTCAGAAGTCCCTCGGCCTCGACGATCATGTTGCGATTCCATAACCGGGCATCCTGCTGGTCGAGTGGCACGAAGTTACCTGCGGCATCGCGCCGGGCCGGGCGGCGGGCGGAGCAGTAAAGCATGAGCGCAAGGAGGCCCTTGGGCTCTGGCTCGCCGGGCATCAGCGCGACTAGAAGCCGGGCAAGCCAAATCGCTTCGCCGGTCAGGGCGTCGGGTGTCTCGGGCTGATCGAGGTCTTCCCAGCCGCGACCGAAGGCGGCGTAAACTGCATCGAGCACTGCAGCGAGCCGCTCCTCAAGGTCCTCTTGTCCCGGCAGTTCGAACCTCAGTCCTGCGTCGCGGATGCGGGCCTTGGCGCGCACAAGGCGCTGGGACATGGCAGCTGGTTCCACGAGAAAGGCATGTGCGATGCGCGTCGCATCTATCCCCAGGACAGACTGAAGCATGAGAGGCGTATGTACAGCCGGGTGGATTGCAGGGTGCGCACAGACGAACAACAGCCGAAGGCGGCGGTCAGGGAACCCGTTCTCCTCTTCATCGGGGAGGTTTCGCAGCAATATCTCGGGCTCGGCTGCACGGCGCACGTGACCGGCTCGCGCGGAGTTCTTCAACAGGTTGCGTGCGGCAGTCAGGAGCCATGCCTCTGGGTTTTCAGGTACCCCGCGCCGCGGCCAGGTGGCCAATGCGGAGACGAGTGCATCCGACAGTGCATCCTCGGCCGCAGCAATGTCACGCGTGCGGTGCGCGAGGATCGCCACGAGCTTGCCGTAGCTGGCCCGGGCCGCTGCCTCTGCGATCCGGGCCACATCGCTGGTGTCGGGAAGTGTGCTCACGCAGACGGCGTAGGCATCGGCAGGATCGGACGAACCTCAACCGAAGCCGAGTGCGCTGACGGTGCACGCGCCGCCCAATCGAGCGCAGCGTCCAGGTCAGCGACCTCGATTACGAAATAGCCGCCGAGTTGTTCCTTGGTATCCGCAAAGGGGCCGTCTTCGACCTGCCGCTTGCCGTCGCGGATGCGCAACGTTGTGGCCATCGCGGGGCCTTGAAGTCCATCGCCCTTTACGATGACGCCAGCCTGCGCCATAGCGCCAATGAAGGCGGTCCAGCCACCCCAGTAATCTCCAGCCTGGGCCGGATCGGCACGACGAGCGAAGTCGTCGGGTGACTCGTTCAGTATCAGCATGAATTGCATTGGATGTCTCCTTCAGGTTTGATTAACACAGTCAAGCACGCGCTGCATTGTGGTAGCTGAGTGCGAGAAGCGTGGCTGCTATGGCAACGACAGTGGTCAAGATGACAACCTGCGGCGCACCCATTGCTGCGAATACACCATGAATTGCGTCACCGATCCACAGTACGACATAGGCTACGAGCGAGGCGGCAAGCGCTGCTTTCGAGAGAGGTCGACGAAGGTATAGAAGAACACTACCCACCAGCCCGCCTGCAATACCGATTGCAAAGGCAAGCGTCATCCAAACAGGATAACCGGTCATTACGGCAGCCTGCTCGGGAGTGAGGCCCGACGCGACAAGGCTTTCAGGTGTTGCGGTAACAGCTCCGACGAATTGGAATGCGCCGAAAAGGTTCCAGGCCACGCCGCCAAGCGCGCTCATCAAGAGCCAACGCGGTGCGGGCAGGCAACTGGCAGGTAAGGATTGGGCAGTCATCAGGGGTCTCCGTCAGGTCGAGGAAGGCGCCGGGACGGCGGCTTCTGACGGGATGACACCCGTTCTGGGAGGATTTCGACAATTGGAAAGGAATTTTTTGCTGATTGCGATGCAATGCCAACGAGTGGAAGCAGAAAACGGAAATGGCATGTCGGGCACCGGGACAAAAATGTGCAGGTCTCTGTCAATGCCGGTTTCCGACGCGCCGCATCGATTCCGGAAATTCGAGGCATCCCGGCGGTATGGGCCAGGAACCAGGAGCCAGGTCATGTGGAAGGTCTGCTCCCAGCCTGAAGTCCAGACCGACGAAATTCCATACCCGCTCATACCGTTGGTTTACGGTTGTTGCGGTCAAACCGTCGCTTTCGCGGCGCGCAAGCCTGGCCCCAACCACCGAGGTGATGGCGCGCTATCCGGCACGCGCGAGCGTCTCGTTGCGCACTATCGCTCCATCTTCGAGGGTGACGATACTGTCGGCGAGTTCGAGAATGCGCGGGTCGTGGGTGACCATGACCGTGGTGGTACCGCGCAGCCTGCCGAGATCCCTCAGCAGCGTGACGGCGGCAAGTCCGCTTGTCTTGTCCAAAGCGGCGGTCGGTTCATCCGCAAAGATAACTTCCGGATTGGAAACCAGCGCTCTTGCAATGGCTACACGCTGCTTCTGTCCACCCGACAGATTGGCCGGAAGATAATCCATACGGGCGCCCAGCCCCAGCGTCTCCAGGAGATGGCTTGCCGCCAGATGATGACGGCCCGGTTCGCCGCGACCGTGCACCTGCAGACCCATCAGAACATTTTGCCTTGCGTTCAGGCTCTCGTGCAGGTTGTGTGCCTGGAATACAAAGCCCAGCCGGCGGCGCAACAAGACTTGCGTCTCTTCATCGGCTCCGTTGAGCTCCGTGCCCAAAAGACGAGCGCTCCCGGCCTGTACATCACGAAGGCAGCCCATCAGGGTCAGAAGCGTCGTCTTGCCCGATCCTGACGGCCCCATCAAAACGGTCAGCGAACCACGCTCCACCCGCAGGTCGATACCGAACAGAACCTGCTTTCCGGCTTCGCCCTCACCGAAAGTATGATCGAGGCCTTCTATGATTATCGGCGCATCATCCATCATCAACCCCTAGAAAAGTTCAGCGGGATCAGCGGCCTTGAGCTTGCGAATTGCCATCAGGCCGGATAGGGCACAGGCAGCAACGGTCCCGACAAAGATTGCCACAGCGCGCTCGGAAGTCATGAAGATCGGAATATTGGTAAGGTGCGCCAGCGCCATATAGAAAAGTTGGGAAAATGCGAGCCCAGGCCAGAATCCGATCGCAGCGAGAATCAGTGCTTCTTCCAGAATGACACTAACAAAGAAGTTCATCCGGTAGCCCATTGCCTTGAAAGTCGCGTATTCACGGATGTGGTCAGCAACATCTGTCGCCAGAACCTGATAGGCGATCACAACACCAACGAGTAGGCCGATGCCAACGCCGAAGGCGAAAATCAGGCCGGTCGGCCGCTCAGTCATCTGGTAGCGTTGTTCCTCAGCCATGGCTGACGTGATCGGGCGGACGCGTACGGTATCAGCTGGGAACAATTGGGCCAGTTCCCCGGCAACCTTGTCGTGATTTGCCCCGGGTCGAATTTTCAGCAGAATATGATTGGGTGCTGCCGAGCTTCTTTGCGGAAACAACCGAAAGAATGTTTGGTCAGACACAAGGAATACGCCATCACCGCCAAACCCGCCGCCTATTGTTACCGATCCAACTGCCCGAAGCTGACGGTTCTGCATTTCAAACGTGATCGCTGCATCCGGGCTTGTGTTTTCGAACACCCCCATGTCGATAAATCGCGTTCGCAGATCTACCAAGGCAGAGTCTTCAAGGGCCAGGCCGGAAAGCGGTGTGGACAGGTCGTGCCGCACGAAATCCACTGCGTCCGGATTCAGCGCAATGAACTGGATCGATGAGGAGGTTTGCTGTCCAGACAGCCATTTCGCTTGCCCAAGATAGATCTCTTTGCCTCCTTCAACGTCAGGGTGCGCCAGAGCCCGGATCATCCATTGGCGGGGTATCTTGGAGGCATCCGAGAGGGTCTGTGCGCCACTTGCCGAGATCATCATGAGGCCCGGTTGAAAGAGCCTGTAAGGCGTCGCGACCGATTCAAGCATTGAGCCGGCAAGGCCAAGCTGTACAAATACCAACACATTGGCAAAGGCTACACCAGCAAGCGCGGCCATCAATCTTCCCGGATTGTGCGTCAGTTGCAGGTATCCGATTGGCAACCGACCCAAAAGCGCCGTGAGAATGAGCGTCATCGAGAACCCTCACCGTTCGCATCAATGCCGGTCACAGCAATGCGGGCCACGACTTCGAGGCCCGCGAACCGCGCGGCACGCGCGCTGGAAGCCGTATCGAGCGAAACGACAACGCGCACAACTCGCGCGTCCGTATTTGCCGCTGGATCGTCGTCAGTGACGCTCTGGCGGCCAATGATTGCACCTATTCTTTCGACATGGCCCTTGAGTGGCATTTCGCCGGTCACCTCTGAAATGATGGACACTGGCTGACCAATTTCAACGCGACGGATATTGGTCTGGAATACTTCGAGCTCCGCTTCCATCCTTCCGATATCACCCAGACGCAAGAGCCCGGATTGCGGAAGCCGCTCACCCTCACGCACCGCAATGTCAATGACGACCCCGTCACGCGGAGCATGAATTCGGGCACGATCGAGATCTCGTTTCGAACGTTCAAGAGATGCTTCCGCGGAAGCCAAGTCTGCTGAAGCAACACTTACATCAACAGGCAAACCATCCGGCCCGGATTGATATCGGGTGAGCGATGCCTCCAATCGCGATACATCGGCTTTCGCAGCATCGGCGCGAGACCGCACCTCGTCGAGGGCTACCTCCGACATTGTGCCGCGTTCGAAAAGGTTTTTCGCCCGTGCAAGAGCCGAATCAGCCAAGGCGAGCGACGCGCGAGCGCTTTCGAGGCTGGCTCGGGTTTCGCCTTCCGCTGCGGCGGCTAGCACCTTTTTTTGGGCCAGTATTGCCCGGCTTGTGTTCACATTGTTTTCCGCCGTTGAAACCGCCGCTTCATATTGTGTAATGCTGTCGAGGACGGCCAATAAATCACCGGCCGCCACTGTGTCTCCTTCAGACACCAGCAGTTGCCTGACGCGGGCGTCGCCGGAACCGAAAGGTGCTCCTACGACAACGATGCCGTCACGCGGTCGCAATTCACCCAACGCCAGCACATCTCCGGTCTCGATCAGGGCAACACGTTCTGGCGACGGCCTGCTATCGACAGGAATCGCGATCGGCTGACGGGCGCCTGCTCCGGGTTTCAAGGAGGTCATCTCAAAGAAGGTGCGGACCCAGGGACCTTGGAAATACAGACCGGCGACCGCGCCGCATAAAATGAGTCCGAACGCCAGCGCAACGCGGACCAGGAGACCGGAAGAATGTGGACCTGACCGCGTTCCCGACCCCTTTCCATTTTCGAGCAGAGGAAGTGTTGCCGCTTCCTGTGGTCCGATACCGGGCTTCGTTGATTTCGCCATTGCTGCCGCTTCCTGTCTCCTTCATTGAATGGCGCAGGCCTCGTGAACAGCTGCCGGCGCCGCGCGTTTTCCGATCAAAGCCCGAGATCGGCAAGTTCGTCCGGAGTCACAACGCCGTCACCGTTCGCGTCCACACGCGAGAACGCCGTCTCATACCGCTTGTTCTTCTGGATCATCCCGGCGCGACCAAGATTGGAGGCAGCGTTCAAGTCAATGAACGTGACAAATTCGCTCTTGTTCAGTGCATTGTCAGCATTAGCGTCGGCCAACTGGAAATTGGCGGCGCCCTTTTCCCGATCGGTGTCGGCTGCACTTGCGTGATGAGCCTGTGCGAGCATCACAACAAGTACCGAGGCAAGGCACAATATGGTTTTGCGGGTTGGCAAAGCGTTTGACATCAGATGCTCCTCAAGATCAATCAATGGCTGAATCGTGCTGCAGCATGAGAAGCAACCATGAGAGATCAGTGTTTCCAGCGCGTTGCGTAAAAAGCCAAATTGATGACGCCGTGTTTCAGAAATATCGTATTGTAATGGTTTGAAACAATTTTTCTCCGCTGAAGTCGGCAAACCATGCGAGCAATGTGTGCATGAATAACAGGCCAAACCGCATCGTTGTTGTGGACGACGATCCCGAGCTTCGGGCGCTTTTGCGCCGTTACCTCTCCGGGCATGGATTCGAGGTGCGAGAGGCGGATAGTGGTCGCTCCCTCGATCGGGAGCTATTACGAAGCCCGGCTGATGCAGTTGTTCTGGATCTGATGATCCCGGGCGAGGACGGGTTGGCGATTTGCCGCCGAATAAGGGCGGCAGGCGACATGACACCGATTTTGATGCTTACCGCAAGAGGCGATCCGATTGACAGGATCATCGGACTTGAGACTGGCGCCGACGACTACCTCGCCAAACCTTTCGAGCCGAGGGAATTGGTAGCGCGGTTGGTCGCCGTTCTGCGCAGGACACAATCCAATGTCCCGAGCCTTTCCAATCAAACGGTTTGCGCCGGATCTGTCCATATTGATCTGTCCTCAATGACAGTCCGGCGTGATGGATCGGAGTTGAAATTGACGAGCCGTGAGTTTGCGTTGCTGGCAGCACTTGCAAAGAGCGGGGGCCGGCCATTGAGCCGTGCACAGCTCATAGAAAGGGCATTTGGCCGCGAGGCAGATGTCAGTGACAGGGCCATTGACGTACAGATCGCGCGTCTACGAAAGGCGATAGGTGACAACGGCAACAATCCCGAAATGATCAAAACGGTTTGGGGCGTGGGCTATGTGCTTGCGGTCCGGCATGATTAAGACATTCCGGATGCAAACCATTGCTGTGATGTTGGCTACGAACGTCACCGCCATTGTTTTGTCACTCGTGATGATCAGCGTTCTGCTAATCCGCCCGGCGGCCGAGACTGGTGCCAATATCACTGCAGATGTAGTCGATGCGCTGGCCCAGTCTTTCGAGCATATGAATCCGGCTGATCGCTTGATGATCTTGCGGAACCTGGACGAACAGGAGAACTTGAGCATAAGAGTTTCCAGCGCCGCGCCCGAAATGCCCGGTGTCAGACCCAGTCTCTTTGGCGGCTTCTTCCTGCAAGCATTGAAACAACGTCACGAAAGCGCCGGCGCAACCGAATGGCGTTTGGATGATCGCGGCTGGTTCTGGATACAAACAAAGATTGACGAGGCGCCGGTGTGGATATCAATCCGCACTCGTCGGATCAGCGATCCTTTAAGCGGCCTTTTGTTGGTTTCTTCAATCGCCCTGCTGGCGGCTATCGCTGGTGGTATTGCAGTTCAGCGTCGTGTGACACTGCCTTTGAGTGCTCTCGAAGAACAGGTCGATCGAATGGAAAGCGTGAAAACCCTTTCTGACTTGGACGAATCCGGACCTCGGGAAATAGCCGCACTATCGCACGCGCTCAATCGAATGACGCGGCGCATCCAACAGACCGAAGCAGACAAGGCGATCATGCTCGCCGGCGTCAGCCACGATCTGCGAAGCCCTTTGACGAAGCTCCGGCTCTCGTTGGCCATGTTGGATGATGCCGATACCGAACTCCTTGGGACTGCGCAGAAACAGGTCGATCGGATAGAGAGCATGTTGGGTCAATTTCTCGAATACGCGCGCGGATTTGCCGAGGAACCATTGCAACGTGTTTCGGTCGGCAAACTGATTCGCTCATCGGTCGAACTTGCAGACGCGGCGAACCGCGTGGAGATATTGCTCCAGCAAGATGAGGAGGTGATTGTCAAGAAAGATGCATTTGTCCGTGCCATCGCGAACCTTCTGGCGAACGCGCTTGTACATGGTGCTCCGCCGGTTCGTGTAAATGCGACATTGATCGGTAATGACCTCTTGTTGGAGGTTGTCGACTGCGGACTTGGCATGGACCCAGATAGTGCGGAAGCGCTGGTGAGGCCTTTTGCGCGAGGAAATTCCGCAAGGACAGGGGACGGCACTGGTTTGGGTCTTGCAATTGCGGATCAGGTGGCAATCGCACACGGTGGGTCACTGAGCTTCGGTCGTTCGGAGAAAGGTTTCACCGCTACCATTCAGATCCCTTTGCCAAATCATGACGCGGCGGCCTCATGAGTTGAGGTCATCAACGAGCAGCAATCCGGAACGTCTGGTTTCAGGTCAGCGGAACGATGATTGTTGTGAGCGCATAGGGGGCGCGACTTTGCCATGCCGCATCATCTATGCCGCCCATAAATGGGAGACAGTCTTGAAACGTTTCTGAGCTGCCTTGAAGCTTGAACGGACACCTGGTTTGCCGACCCTGAGAGCGTTTATTTCGGCGAGGCGGATTGAATTCTCCCACGATGCGAGAAGCCGATATGCCCACGACAGGTAGAATAATGCCCGAAAAAGATCACCAGCCCATTGTCCAACCCCGCCAGCGCTTTTCCAGATCTGGCAAACCCTCTCCGGCATTGGTGGCGATCGTGAGCAGCGTATCGAGTTCAATATTGCCGCCGAATTCTACAAATCGCGCGTTTGGTTTGGCCAGATACTGTGCGGTGAATGCGCTCGCAAGGCGGCGGTCCGTATCGTTGTCCCTTGGTTAGAGCATGACACCCAATGTGGCGGCAAATGGTTCTGGATGATCAAGAGGCAGGATTGGCATTCAGTTGCAATCGCCATATTGGGTAAAAATCTGATAAGTAACTAAACGCTGTTGAATGCCGCAGGATTGTGAACCACTCTTTCATCTCGGGCAGTTCCACACCTCACGAATATCATGCTGCTTTCTTGAACTGTTATTGATGGTGAAATGGGTAAGCATGAAATGGAAGAATGGCTCAAATTCCGCCGAAATCCAACAATTAGCGCTGTTTAGTCTAACAAGACCGTCAACCCCAGCATCTGCCGCGCTTGCCGCCATGTTGCCACAGATCGTTCATGCTTCTCACATAGCTCAATCACTCGCTTCACAAGCGCTGCGTTCGACGGTGCGAGTCGCTCTTTGTCGAGTCGCACATTATCTTCAAGTCCGGTCCGTGCGTGACCGCCGGATGCGACGCACCATTCGTTGAGAACGATCTGGCTTGGACCGATCCCTGCTGCGCACCATTCGCTGTTAGGTGACAACCGCTTGACCGTCCGGATGTAAAAATCAAATGTTTCCCGGTCCGCTGGCATGGCGTTCTTCACGCCCATCACGAACTGGATGTAGGGCACTTCAGTTATCTTCCCGTCGCGCCACATTGCTACCGCTTGATGGATGTGGCTTAGGTCGAACGCCTCGATCTCGGGCTTGACGCCATGGATTTTCATTTCACTTGCCAGCCATTCGACGAGGTCCGGCGGGTTCTCATAGACACGCGACGGAAAATTGTTGGACCCGACCGAGAGCGAGGCCATATCGGGTTTAAGCGACAGCATTCCACCACGCGTTAGACCGGCTCCCGAGCGGCCTCCAGTAGAGAACTGGATGATCATCCCGGGGCAATGCTTTTCAATTCCCTCCTTCAAGAGTTTGAACTTTTCCGGATCCGACGATGGCGATTCATCGTCATTGCGCACATGGGCGTGGACAATGGTGGCGCCAGCCTCAAAGGCTTCCTGAGTCGATTCAACTTGTTCCGAAACCGTGATCGGAACTGCTGGATTATTGGCCTTTGTCGGCAGGGACCCAGTAATGGCCACGCAAATGATGCATGGCTTTAGTGCGTTCATCTCAGCCGACCCGGTTCAGTATAAAGTCAAAGTTCGATTTCCATTTGGTGTCGTGCTTCTCCCCCGGCTCCATCCGGGCGAGAAGTGAAGCTTTGACACCGAATACCGCGTCTGACGCCAACCACTCGTCATCATTGACAAACGTATGGGTAATGACGGTCTCAAAGCCTTCTGCCGAGACCATGAAATGCATATGTGCCGGGCGGTTTGGATGACGACCAAGAGCGGCTAACATTTGTCCTACTGGACCGTCGTCAGGAATCGGGTAGGAGACCGGCCTTATGCCGCGGAAGCTATAGGTCCCGTCTTTTCCGGTGACAAAAATACCTCGGTTGTTCCATTGTGGTTGGATGCCGGGCTGCTGCACATCATAATAACCGTCAGCATTGTCACACCAGACGTCGATCTTCGCCCCTTGAACCGGCTTGCCGTCGAGGTCAAGAACACGGCCCATGAAGAGGCAGCTCTCGCCCTTTCCATCCAGCGAGATGTTGGTGCCCATTGGATAGATTGGCGCACCCTCGACATGAAAAGGACCTAGCACGGTGTTTTCGGTCGCACCGGACGGACGGCGATGATTGATTGCATCGACCAGCATTGAGAAGCCGAGTGTGTCGGAGAGTAGGATGAACTCCTGTCGCTTGTCGTCACACATCTGCCCAGTGCGAGTAAGGAAATCGATTGCCGCGCCCCATTCAGCCGTTGTGAGTTCGACATCCTTGGCAAAGGCATGCAGGTGGCTGACAAGCGAAGCCATGATCGTGCGCAGGCGCGCATCCGCCGCCTGATCCATTCTGGAGTTGACCGCCTCGACGGAGCGTTCTTCAGTGAAGTATTCGATCTGTTGGGTCCGGGTCATTGGTGTCACTCCGCTGCTTGAAGTGGGGAATTTTTGCTCAATCCTAGGATGGCGGAGAGCACGCGGATTAGGTCACCCGCCGGGTCGCTCGCCATTTCCTCGGCGCGCCAGGCGACATGATGGTCGGGACGGACGAGTACGCAGCCGCTTTCAGAGACTTCGCGGGCGCGCGCCCATTCACCATGGTGATCGACGAGCGCACGTCGTGGCCCGATCACATGGCAAACGATGTCGAGTCCAAGAGCCTTGGTTGCGGCATCCACCGCTTCAACCCACCTCGCTCCCGCAATCCCAGTCAGAAGCGTGAAGCGACCCTTGCCAGTAATGTCGATAGTCGAGTGCCGATTGCCGCTCTGATCAAACACCCAGGCGTGTGGAACACGTGCACCGGGCCATGTGGTGGGTTGGTAGTGGAGCTCTGCATCTAGTTCCAAAGCCGGTTCCATCTGGCCATCAGTGACAGCAGCGGACGACTTGTAGCGCTGATTCATTTCCACGCCATGGGCATCGAATTCGTATTTCTTGAATTCGATGGCTTTGCGTAGCGCTTCCCTCTGTCGTTCGGCCGCGGGAGTGGCATCGCAGCGGGTATCCATTGATTTCTTGATTTTCTCGATGTCCGTGCTGCCATCCATTCCAAGCGCTTCGAAAATAGGTCCGAACTCTCCGATCGACTGGTTGGCGCGGGTCACGATCTGTTTCGCGATTGGCACCCGCTCGACGGAGTATGTATCCAGCAGAGATTCGTTAGCTTGCCCCCTGAGAACTGCCGCCAGCTTCCAGGCAAGATTAAACGCGTCCTGTATTGAGGTGTTTGAACCGAGCCCGTTTGAGGGCGGATGGCGGTGGGCCGCGTCACCCATGATGAATACGCGACCATTCTGCATGTGGGTCGCATACATGTTGTTTACGGTCCATGTGTTTGCCGAAATCAGCTCAATCTCGAGTTCGGGATCGCCGACAAGCTGGCGGGCGACCTGCGTCGCCATGTCCGCGTCGACCTCCGGCGCGGGCTGGTTGATGTCGTATCCCCAAACGATCAGCCATTCGTTCCAAGGGCGAACCATTCGCACGAGTCCCATGCCGATCCCCCCGACATCGGCACCAGGCTGCATGACCCAGTACAGCACAGAAGGGCGGTGGGCGACGTATTTCGACAGATCAGCCCGGAACAGAATGTTCATCGATCCACCGACACCCATCTGGCCCTCGAAGGGTAAGTCTGCGTTTTCCGCCACCTTCGAGTTGCCGCCATCGGCGCCTACGAGATACTTCGAGCGTATCGTGAATTCCTTGCCGGTCAACCGATCGAGGCAGGTCGTTGTAACTCCGTCGGCATCCTGGAGATGGCTCAGATATTGAGTCGACATGCGAGCCTGTGTGCCGCGCGAACAGGCAGTCTTGAAAAGAAGCGGCTCCATGAAGGTCTGCGGCAGGTCGTTCATCATCGTCGGCGAAGACATTAGGTGTTCGGCCTTTGACATGGGATGGTTGCCCCAGCTTTTCATCCGGCCGATTTCTTCGCCCGCGAGGCTTTCGCAAAAGACGTTTTCTCCCATCATATCCTGATGGGAACAATGCATGTAGGCTTCGTTCTCCACATCATGGCCGAGATCACGGAGCACTTCCATAGTGCGCTGATTGGTGATGTGGGCGCGCGGCGTGTTGGCAAGCCAACGGTAGCGGTTGACTACCATGTTCTCGATCCCATAGCTCGATAATAGCGCCGCAGTTGCAGAGCCGGCCGGACCGGTACCGATAATGAGAACATCCGTTGTGATGTCAGCCATGATTGCCTCCTCTTTGGATCAGTCTGATGTACTTTGTGAGCCGCCCACCAACATGCGGCGGATTGGAAAAATCTCGATGCCGGTGTGGTCATAGACCAAACCCCACAAACCGCGCGGGGCAAACAGCATGACGGCGATTGCGAGGCCGCCAAGAGTCATCAGGTACCAGCTTCCATAATCGGCCAGCAGGGTTTGTAGGATGAAGAATACGAGAATACCGATTATCGGGCCTTCAATTGTGCCGATCCCGCCAATGACGACGATGAAGATGACATATGCCGTCCAATCGTTCACTGAGAAGGCGGCATCGGGCGAGATTCGTGCCTTCTGCAGGTAGATAAGCGCGCCGGTCAAACCGGTTCCGAGTGCTGCGACAAGGAACACAAACCACTTGATGCGCATCGCGTCGACGCCGACCGATTTGGCGGCTTCGACATTGTCTCGAAGGGCTGCAAGCCCGAGGCCGAGTTTGGTCCGCAGGAGCGTATAGATACCACCGATCGTCACTAGACACAGGATGACAGCCAGCCAGTACGCGAGAATGTCATTGGCCGCCGCCGCTCGAACATCCAGCATCGACTGGATAGTGTCTGAGAACATCAGGTTGCCGGTCGCACTTCGGGGCAACGACGTGCCGGTTCCGCCACCAACGGCCTTCCACTGTGCCACTAGAAGCCGAACGACCTCTGCAATCACCCATGTTCCGATCGCGAAGTAGGCGCCCTGCAGCTTGAACGAAAAATACGCCATCGGCACCGCAAGAAGCAGTGCTGCAACCCCGCCAGCGGCAATCGCAGGAAAGGGGTCCAATCCACCAAGAACGACGAGACCGAACATGGCATAGGCGCCAAGTCCTACAAACGCCTGCTGGCCAATGGACACCAGGCCTCCATAGCCTGCAAGCAGGTTCCAGAACTGTGCAAGGACCAGCATGGTCAGGATGAAAAACATATCCTGAATGAGTGACCGGGAGGCAAAGAACGGCAAAGCGAACAGGATCACGACAAGGAAGAATGCGGCAATGGGTGCGATCGAGGAGGCGCGAGTACGCGTCTGCATGCTGAACGAGCGGTCAAAACTTGGATTGGTGCTCGACATGGTGCGCCTCCTCAATCCACAGCACGGGGGAATAGGCCGCGAGGGCGGATCAAAAGGACGGCGAGAAACGCGAGATGCCCGGCAAGGATTTGCCATTCGGGATTGATCGCCGCACCAACGGTTTGCGCGACGCCGATGATGACCCCGCCGGCAAGCGTACCCCAAAGGGAACCTAATCCACCAATGATCACCGCTTCGAACGCGTAGATCAGCCGGGCCGGACCAATGGCCGGGTCAAAATTAGCGCGCATCCCCAAGTACAGTGCGGCGATCGTCACGATAGTCATCGCAAGACCGGTTGCGGCCGCGAAGATGTTGCCCGGCTTGATGCCCATTAGGCTTGCTGTTGTTGCGTCATCAGAAGTTGCACGGAAAGCGCGACCAAGGCTTGTCCGATAGAAGATCTGGTTGAGCACTATGATCACCAAGACCGCGGAAGCAAAAGTCAGAAGCGGCAGGACGCCAACCGAAATCGTGCCCATCTGTATCGAAGCAGTGCCGAGGGTGCCAGTAGGCAGTCGTCGACTGTCGGCAGAAAAGCTTTCGAGCAGAGCGTTCTGGATCACGACCGAAAGCCCGAAGGTGACAAGCAGTGGCGGCAGGATGTCCTCACCCAGTACCCGATTCAGAACTATTTTCTGTAATCCGAAGCCAAGCGCGAACATAGCGGGAAGTGCGATTACGAGCGCCACCATCGGCGATAGTCCGAGCACCGTCACGACGAGCAAAATGAGATAGGCGCCTAGAACGATCAGATCGCCATGCGCGAGATTGACCAGACGCATGATGCCGAAGACGAGGCTTAAGCCGGACGCAAAGAGCGCGTAGAGACCACCGAGCAGGATTCCCTGGATGATGGTGTCGACCCAAATCATACGTTCGCTCCGAAATAGGCATAGTGAATTGCGGAACGATCGAGGTCGGCAGGGCGTCCGCTCAGTGTAACTCGTCCTTCCATCATGCAATAAACCCGGTCGGCGACCTTGAGCGCCTGTCCGATATCCTGCTCCACAACAACAATCGAGGCGCCGCTATCGCGGATTCTTGGCATCGCGGCATAGATATCGCGGATTACCACAGGCGCGAGTCCCAGTGAGAGCTCGTCGCAGAGAAGCACCCGCGGATTGCTCATCAGCGCCCGGCCGATCGCCACCATCTGCTGCTGTCCACCTGATAGCGCGGTACCCGGATTGTGGCGGCGTTCCCTGAGGATCGGGAACATCGAATAGATGGTATTGAGCGACCAGAATCCGTCGGTCTTGCGACCATATTGGCCGATGAGAAGGTTCTCCTCGACTGTCAGTGACGGGAAGAGTTTTCGTCCCTCCGGCACCATGGCGATCCCGAGTTTAGTCACTTCGTCTGCAGGCATTTCGCCAATATCTTGTCCGTCAAAACGGACCATCGATGAAACATTCCTGAGGATGCCCGAGATCGAGCGCATGAGGGTCGTCTTGCCAGCACCGTTTGCACCGATGATGGCAACACACTCGCCTTCGCGCAGTTCTAATCCGACGCCGAACAAAGCCTGGAACTGGCCATAATGGGCAGTCAGATCGTGGGTCGAAAGAAGCGACATCAGGTTAGACCTCAATGCCAAGGTAAATTTCCTTGACCTCTTTGGATGCCATGATCGCATCCGGATCGCCGATTCCGATCACCCTGCCGAAATCCAGGACCAGGAGCCGCTCGACAACGGAAATCAGCGCGTGCAGGACATGCTCGATCCAGATAATAGTTATGCCTTCGCGATGAATTGCGCGGATGGTTTCAACGAGCAGATGACATTCGCCTTCCGTAAGTCCGCCCGCGATTTCATCGAGCAGTAGCAGTTTAGGACCCGTCGCAAGCGCCCGCGCCAACTCGAGGCGTTTGCGCTCTAGAAGTGACAGTGATGCCGCCGGTTTGTTCGCCTTTTCGATGAGTCCAGTGCGTTCAAGGATCAAGGCGCACGCAGCTAACACTTCACTCTCGCTCCGTTGACGCCCAAAGGTGCCGGCGACGAGGAGGTTCTCAAAAACGGTTAGTTTGCCGAATGGCTGGGGGATCTGGAACGAGCGGCCGACCCCGGCTATGCAGCGATACATCGCAGACTTGTCTGTCACATCCTCACCGTTGAATAGAATTGTTCCCGCATCCGCGCGTAGGTTTCCGGTAATTAGATTGAACAGCGTTGATTTGCCTGCCCCATTCGGTCCAATGATACCGAGTGCTTGCCCTGACGGCACATCGAATGTTACGTCATCGGTCACCTTCAAAGCTCCGAAGCTCTTGGACACCGAATTGAGGGCCACGATTGACATATGCATCGCCTTGCGGTTGACACCAGCCGCCCCGATCTTCGGGGCCGACTGGCTCTGTTTGGCTTACGAGATTGCTTCCATCACTCCTCCAGTCGGGATCGAAGGCTGGTCGGTGTTATCGACGATCACCAGATCATAACCGCCGTCTTTCAGTCTCCACTGTCCTCCGACAAGCGGTGTCTTACATATGTTCGTCTGGGCAAAAGGTGGAAGGCCTGCGCCGTCAAAGGCAATTTTGCCGACGATGGTTTCCAGGTTCGATGCGGCAATGGCTGCCGCAACGGCATCGGCGTCGCGAACATCGCTGACCCGGCCCATCACATCGACCGCCATTTCGAACAGCGCGTGCACGAAGCCAATGGGCTGTGTCCACTGTTTGCCGGTCGCATCTGCGTAGGCGGCGGCCACTTCGCCCGCCGTCAGTCCGTTGATGGATGACTTGAACGGATGGCTCGGGGACCACCAGACCTCGGACGACAGGTTGTTGCCTTGATTTCCGAGTGCTTCGACCGCCTGCGGGAACAGGATCGCTTTGCCTATGGAGGCGACTTTCGGATTGAAACCCTGCTGTTTCGCCTGTGTCCAGAACGTCGTGAAATCAGGCGGAATTGGCACGCCAGTGACGATCTCGACATTACCTTGCTTGAAGGCGTTAATTTGTGCAGAAAAATCATCGGTCAGGTTCTGGTAGCGACCCGGATCAGTCAGAGTGTAACCCTTGGCACTCAAAACCGGCGGGAAACCAACATTTCCGTCACCCCAGGCATTGCCGTCGCCGTCATTCGG
>JAGRLM010000088.1:0-898 GCA_020441795.1 Nitratireductor sp. | reverse complement strand
AGCTGGTCCCACATGGCGGTGAAGACCGAAATGACGTCCTCTAGTCCCCAGAAAAAGTGAAAAGAATAGTCAAACGGTTTCCAGGAGGTGGGATCGCCCGGATTGCCCTGTTGACCTATGAACCACGGTTGCCATGGCGCAACCGACGAAATGACAGGGATGCCTTCGGCTTCCGCAGTCGTTGCGACCGGATTTGTCGTTTCCGGCGTCGAAGCAACCATCATCAAGTCGATTTCGTCGTCGACAATCAGTTCCTTGGCGACTTCAGCGGCGCGGTTTGGGTTTGATTGCGAGTCCTTGACGATTACTTCGAATTGGTCGGCTATCGCCGATTGCGCGAAATTCTGGAGAATGAAGCTGTCTGCTTCTGCAAAGGCGGCAAGCGGCCCCGATTGCGGGCTGACATAACCGAGCTTGATCTTCGCGCCCTGCGCTATTGAGGGCATCGGGAACGCGCTTGCCGCAGCGAGCGCGGCAGTGTTGGTGAGCAATTTGCGACGTGTAAGCATATCAGGTTCCTCCCAGAGAGCATGATGGTCCGTATTTCAGAATGCCGGGGGTTCTCCAGCCCAGGCGTTCTGCAAAAGCAGAAGGATTTCAGCCTGACTCACAGGCTGCGGATTCCAATAGGGATTCTTGACCGCAAGATCGGCGGCGCGGCCTAGATCGCTTTCCCTGAGCCCAAGCTCGCGAAGAGCAACCGGTGCGTCGCATCTGGTGGCGAATGCGTGGAGAGCGTGTCCTGCATTGGTCCCTCCGAAGAGCTCGGTAATAGGCGCAAGTTCTACTTTCGCGGCACGTGCATTGAATGCAATGGCGTGTGGAAGGACGATCGCGTGTGTTTCGGCATGCGGCAGGTCGAAAGAACCGCCGAGCGTGTGGCAGAGCTTGTGATGAA
>JAGRLM010000087.1:8740-9141 GCA_020441795.1 Nitratireductor sp. | reverse complement strand
CGCTACGGCAAATACATCACCGAGGATCGGGAAATTTTCGACCAGTGTACCGACACGATCATTCGTCAGGTCGGGGATATTGGTCGCATGGTCGACGAATTTTCTTCATTTGCGCGTATGCCCAAGCCGCAGATGGAGGCACGAAACATCGCCGAAACCCTGAACGAGGCGACCTTCCTACAAAAGGTTGCACTACCGGAAATCGACTTTGTCACGGATTTCGGTGGCGAGCGGCTTTATGGATTTTATGACACGAGGCTTTTGTCTCAGGCATTCATCAATATTATCAAAAATGCCGCAGAAGCCATTGGAAACAAGGAACATAATCTGAAAGAAAAGGGCCGGATCGAGGTGCGGGCACGGCGCCAGGGCGACAATTGCATCATTGATGTCATCGACAA
>JAGRLM010000087.1:0-8660 GCA_020441795.1 Nitratireductor sp. | reverse complement strand
TGGCCATTGTTCGCAAGATACTGGAAGACCATGGCGGCACCATCGAATTGCATGATGCGCCTGCAGTGGCGACCGGTGGCACCGGGGCAATGGTGCGAATGGTGTTGCCACTTGATGACAACGCGGCGGCGGTGGTCAGGGGCAAAACCGCGGAAAAAAATTCAGGGGCCAGACAAACTGACAAAACCGGGAGCACGCTGTAAATGGCATCTGACATTCTCATTGTGGATGATGAACAGGATATTCGGGATCTCGTAGCGGGCATTCTGGAGGACGAGGGACATGGAACACGGACCGCTGGCGACAGCGATTCCGCATTGGCGGCAATCACTGCGCGTCGGCCAACCCTGGTCTTTCTCGACATCTGGTTGCAGGGATCGAAGCTTGATGGCCTCGAACTGCTGGAAACCATAAAGGCCGAGCATCCCGAACTGCCCGTGGTGATGATTTCCGGCCATGGCAATATCGAGACTGCTGTATCGGCCATTCGCGCAGGCGCTTATGATTATATCGAAAAGCCGTTCAAGGCCGACCGCCTCGTATTGGTGGCCGACCGCGCGCTTGAGGCATCAAGCCTGCGAAAGCAGGTCAAGGAATTGCAGGGCAAGACCGCAGACATGCCGGAATTGCTGGGCAAGTCGCAAGCCATCAACCAGCTTCGTCAGACCATTGAGAGGGTAGCACCAACCAATAGCCGCATCATGATCATCGGGGCTTCCGGCGCAGGCAAGGAACTCGTGGCGAGGACCATTCACGACCAGTCGAACCGCAGCAACGGGCCCTTTGTGGTCGTCAATGCCGCCGCGATCACGGCCGACCGAATGGAAGTCGAGCTTTTCGGAACTGAAGCTGTCAATGGTTCTGGCCGCAAGGTCGGGGCGCTTGAGGAAGCCCATGGCGGCACGCTCTATCTCGATGAGGTAGCAGACATGCCGCGCGAGACCCAGAACAAGATCCTGCGCGTCCTCGTGGATCAGCAATTCGAGCGGGTAGGCGGCTCAACCAGGGTCAAGGTGGATGTCAGGGTATTGTCATCCACTGCCCGCAATCTGGAAGAACTCATCCGCGATGGCATGTTTCGCGAGGATCTGTTTCATCGCCTTGCGGTGGTGCCATTGCGCGTACCCCCCTTGTCGGAACGACGTGAGGATGTACCCATTCTCGCCGAGGCCTTCATGGAGCAGATCGGACGACAGACAGGCATCAAGGGTTGCCGCATTGGGGAGGATGCGATGGCTGTCCTTCAGGCCCATGACTGGCCCGGCAATATTCGCCAGTTGCGCAACAACATCGAGCGCCTGATGATCCTGACCCGCGCCGAACCCGATATGGTGATATCTGCGGACATGCTGCCGGCAGAAATCGGGGACATGCTGCCATCTGCGGGCGGCGGCGGTGGCGAACACATCATGTCGCTGCCGCTCAAGGATGCCCGCGAGGCGTTTGAACGCGATTATCTGGCTGCACAAATCGGCCGTTTTGGCGGAAACATCTCGCGCACTGCCGAATTCGTTGGTATGGAACGCTCCGCGCTGCACCGAAAGCTGAAAATGCTTGGCCTGTTCGATCGCAAGCGCAAGGAAGAGGCAAGCGAGGCTTAGTCAAGATGCGTGTAGTGATCTGCGGGGCAGGCCAGGTAGGCTATGGCATTGCCGAGCGACTGGCTGCTGAAAACAACGATGTTTCGGTGATCGATTCCTCACCGCAGCTTGTGCAGAATATCCAGGACAAGCTCGATGTTCGCGGCCATGTCGGTCATGGCTCGCATCCCGATGTGCTTGCACGGGCAGGTGCCGAACAGGCTGACATGATCATTGCCGTGACCTTGTATGACGAGGTCAACATGGTGGCGTGCCAGGTCGCCCATTCGCTGTTCAATGTGCCTACCAAGATCGCCCGAATTCGCGCCCAGGCCTATCGCCAGCCGCATTGGCAAAACCTGTTTTCGCGCGACCACATGCCGATCGACGTGATTATATCGCCGGAAATGGAAGTTGGCGACGTCGTGCTGCGCCGCATAGCAATGCCCGGCGCCCGCGATGTCGTTTTGTTTGGCCAGGACAAGATCGCCATGGTCGCCATTGATTGCGACGAGGATTGTCCGGTCATCGATACGCCCCTGAGCCAGTTGAGTGAATTGTTTCCTGATCTCAGCGCAACCGTTTGCGGCATCTGGCGCGGCGGAAAGATGTTTACCCCGCGCAGCTCCGACCAGATCCTCAAGGGAGATCTTGCCTATGTGATTGCGGCGCGCGGCCAGATCCGCAGGACACTGGCAATCTTTGGCAAGGAAAAGCCGGAAGCCAACCGGATCGTGATCGCAGGCGGCGGCAATATCGGCCTGTATCTGGCAAGCCGCATCGAGGATCGCATGCCCGGTTCGCGCGTCAAGGTGATTGAGGCATCACGCGAGCGCGCCATCCGCATGGCCGATCAGTTGAAGCGGACCGTGGTGCTGCATGGCAGCGCGCTTGACGAACAGATGCTGGCGGAAGCGGGTGCCGCAAATGCAGATCTGATGGTTGCCATCACCAATGACGACCAGGTGAATATCCTGTCATCCGTTCTTGCCAAGAAGATGGGCTGCGATTCGAATCTGGTATTGCTGAACAATGCCGGCTATCACGGTTTCACGAAATCCCTCGGAATTGACGATTATATCAATCCTCGTTCCGTGACCATTTCGCGCATCCTGCAGCATGTCCGCCGCGGCCGTATACGTGGCGTCTATTCCCTGCAAAACGGCGCTGCAGAGATCATCGAGGCAGAAGCACTTGATACCTCACCACTGGTCGGAAAGCCCTTGCGGGAACTGCAATTGCCTGATGGAGTACGAATTGGAGCCATTTATCAGGGTGATACGGTGATTCAGCCGACCGGAGACTGTATCATCAAGCCAAAGGATCGTGTTGTCATCCTGGCACTTAACGAGCGTGTTCGACAGGTCGAGCAGATGTTCAGGGTCAGCCTCGAATTTTTCTGATCCCGGTTTTTGCGCTATTTTGGCGTGTCGTCGAAGAAAGGCAGGAAAACTACCGCTTGAAACTTTGCGATTCACGCTACAATAACGCAGGGTAAGTCAGGGTTGATTTTTCTGCCCGAATTATTCTCGGCCGATAACAATAATAGCGACTGCCGATGGCCAATGCAGATACGGTGGTCCGATCATGCGGAGAACAAAAACAAAATGTCTGAGAGATCGCAGAATCTACAGGACACATTCCTGAACCAGGTCCGCAAACAGAAAATTCCGCTCACGATTTTTCTGGTGAACGGCGTCAAGCTCAACGGCGTGGTGTCTTGGTTTGACAACTTTTGTGTATTGCTCAAGAGGGATGGGATTGCACAGCTGGTTTACAAACACGCCATATCCACGATCATGCCGTCCCAGCCGGTCAACTTCAGTGACAATGGCAGTGAAGAGAGTAGCGATTGAGCGAACCCGAAAAGGGCAGGGATGCGCGTTTCCAGTGGTCAGCGGAGGAAAATTCCCGGCCTGAACGCGCATTGGTGATTGTTCCGGAATTCGGCAGCCGCAACATGGACCGCGACGGTTCCGGAAAGCGGACGCCGTCCGGTGATACCTCGATTGCGCGCAGTATCTCTGCGCGCATTGAGGAAGCATGTGGTCTCGCGCGCGCGATTGACCTCGATGTGGTGCAGGCGGGTGCCGTGCCGGTAAAGGCGGTTCGCCCGTCAACCCTGGTGGGGTCCGGCAAGGTTGATGAAATCGCCGGCATCGTCAAATCGCAGGAGGTTGGCCTTGTCATCGTCGACCACCCACTTTCCCCGGTGCAGCAGCGCAACCTGGAAAAGGCCTGGAACTGCAAGGTTCTTGACCGTACCGGCCTGATCCTGGAGATTTTCGGGGCGAGGGCACGCACCCGTGAGGGCAGGCTGCAGGTCGAACTTGCCCATCTCAATTACCAGCGCGGCAGGCTGGTGCGGCAATGGACGCACCTTGAACGCCAGCGTGGCGGCCTGGGCAAGACCGGCGGCCCCGGTGAAACGCAGATCGAGGCGGACAGACGGCTGTTGCAGGATCGTATCCTGCGCCTGGAAAGGGACCTTGAAAAGGTCAGGAAGACCCGTGATCTGCATCGCGCCAAGCGAAAGAAGACACCCGTGCCGGTCGTTGCCCTGGTTGGTTATACCAATGCCGGAAAGTCGACATTGTTCAACCGGTTGACCGGAGCAGGGGTCTTTGCCAAGGACCTGCTTTTCGCGACCCTTGATCCCACCTTGCGCCAGTTGGAACTGCCACAGGGACAAAAGGTGATCCTGTCGGATACAGTCGGCTTCGTTTCCAACCTGCCGACAACTCTGGTAGCTGCATTTCGGGCCACGCTTGAAGAAGTGATCGAGGCCGATCTCATCTTGCATGTCCGCGATATTGCCGATCCCGATACCCGCGCCCAGGCCGAGGATGTCTACACCATTCTTGCCCAATTGGGCATTGCCCAGGACGGCCATGACCGAGTGGTTGAGGTCTGGAACAAGACGGACCGTCTGGAGCCGGAAGCACTTGCCAGCATGCGCGAGGTAAAGACAGGCGAGGCGGCTCCGATCCTCGTTTCTGCGCTTACAGGTGATGGGGTTGATCAACTGCTAAAGGAAATCGCCGCGCGTACCGGCGCCGACGAAAACCCGCTGACGGTTACGATCAGACCCGCAGATCTGGGCCGCTTGCCATGGATCTACCAGAACAGTCAGGTGCTGGCGCGCGAAGACATGGAAGACGGCGCCGTTTGCCTGACCTTGCGTGCCGCAGGCGCCGTTCGCGAGAAGCTGGAAGCAATCGGCAGGCGTTAGCGTCAGGACTCATTGATTTGGCTGCAACGGTCGGAAGGGCGTTTCGGATACGAGAAGCAAGTACGCCGGAAGGCTGTAGCCTTCAAATCATGCCTTGGTCTTGGCTTCCTGCCAGAGCGCCTCCATCTCATCGAGGCTCGCGCTTTCGATGGTTTTTCCGGTTTGGCCGATATGACGCTCGATATACTGGAAGCGTTTGCGAAACTTGGCATTGGCAGTGCGCACCGCACCTTCGGGATCCAGCTTGAGATGGCGCGCAAGATTGGCAACGGCAAACAGCACGTCGCCAACTTCCTCAGCCTGTTTCTGCTGGGATCCGTGTTCCAGTTCTGCTTCCACCTCGTCCAGTTCCTCGCGTATCTTGGCAATCACGGCGCGAGGATCATTCCAGTCAAAGCCGACGCGACCGGCCTTGGCCTGCAGTTTGACGGCAACCATAAGACCGGGCAGGGCGGCTGGTACGTCATCCAGCAGGCTGCCTTCAACTTCTGGCTGGATGCCGCTTGCCGCTTTCGCAGCAGCCAGTTCCGCTTTTTCCTCCGCCTTGATCCGTTCCCAGGAGCCCTTGGTGATGCCGGTCTTGCGGGCATTTTCGTCGCCAAAAACATGCGGATGGCGACGGATCATCTTCCGTGTGATGGCTTCCACCACATCGCCGAAATCGAACAGGCCCAGTTCCTGAGCCATGCGCGCATGATAGACGGTTTGCAACAGCAGGTCGCCGAGCTCGATCTTCAACTCATCCATGTCGCCGCGGTCAATCGCATCGGCTACTTCATAAGCCTCTTCGATTGTATAGGGGGCAATCGTCGTGAAATCCTGCTCAAGGTCCCACGGACAGCCGGTAACCGGCGTGCGCAGTGCCGACATGATTTCAATGAGCCGTGAAATTTGCCTGGAAGGTTTCATGGCGCGAACATAGCGCATGCCAAGGCTTGCGGCAGCGAAAAATCATCGATACTCACAAGCCATTGGTGAGCGAACGAAAGCAGGAAACCCGACCATGCGCCTGGAACGAATTGCAGCCGGTCTATTGGGTGCTTGTGGCGTGGCAGCTGCCGCAGCCAGCGCCCATGGCGGCGATCAGCGCCTGATGGGTGCAGTTGCCCTGATATGCCTGACTCATGCACCTGCGATAGTGGCCTTGTCAACGATTGGCAGGTCAAGGCTGGTGGCTCTGGCGACGGTTCTGCTGTTTTCGGGCGCGGCAGTCTTCAGCGCCGATCTGGCGCTTCGTGCCCTTGATGTAGGAAGGCTGTTTCCCTTGGCAGCGCCAACAGGGGGGCTGGCAATGATTGCCGGCTGGCTGCTAACGGCTGCCTCGGGACTGTTCAGCGCGCGCCAATCGCAGTGACAGATACTCGTTGCCACGGTAGATACAAAGATCGCATAAGACATATTATGGAACTTTCATGCATGATAAAGCGTGTCAACATTGGTTTACATCGCCATGGATTCAATCATGAATCACCCATTGGCACACCATTGAATTAACGCTGACATCGACTTGATTTGCAATTGTGAGCCCGATCCCTATATTTCATTTCAGGGGCAAGACTCTGAATCACGCGAGGCAACTCATGCGCCTTACAGGTCTTGTATCAAGGCTGACGGCTGTTACCATTCTCAGCGCTACCGGGTTTGTTGCGACCAACCCGGCGCTTGCTGACGACAAGACGGCTCCGCTGCAGATTGTGGTATCGATCAATCAGCAATCACTGCAGGTATTCCGCGGGACTGAAGTCGTGGCGCAATCCAATGTGTCATCGGGCAAACCTGGCCATTCGACGCCAACTGGCATCTTCTCGATCCTTCACAAGAAGAAGTTTCACCGCTCCAACATCTATTCCAATGCGCCAATGCCATGGATGCAAAGGCTGACATGGACCGGCATTGCGCTGCATGAATCAAATTCGGTTCCGCCTTATCCGGCATCCCATGGCTGCGTCCGGCTTCCGGCTGCCTTTGCCCAGGAACTGTTTGCCATGACCGATGTGGGCGGCCATGTCATGATTACCAGCGATCCCGTGACACCTCGCCGCGTTAACCATTCCGCTTTACCACAGCCGTTATCCGCCCTGGTCGAGGTTACCTATGACCCGCTGATTGACCAGTGGCAGTTGCTTCATGACGGGTTGGCCAAGCGTGGCGAAGACATTGTCACCAATCCGGTGCCATATGTCTCAACCGCAAAACTTCTCGAACCAATCCGCGCCGAGATTGTTACCACGCACGCGGTTCCCGAAGGCAAGCTGCCGGTACGCATTCTGGTTACGCGGCGAACGCGGGCCGAGAATGCGGCAGATGTACAGCGCCTGCTGAACCGGCTTGGCCACGAGGCCGGTATTGTCGATGGTGCTATCGGCTCGGAAAGCCAGGCAGCCATTCGCCGGTTTCAGGCAGCCAATGGATTGCCGGAAACCGGTGCCATGACCAGGGAGCTTGTTTCTGCGCTGTACAAGGCTTCGGGCATGGATGAGCCACAAAATGGCAAGATCGAGATTCGCCGCGATTTCCAGCCGGTGATGCAATTTTCGATCAATCTGGACAATCCTGAACAGCCGCTTGGAACCCATCTCATCACGGCATTTGCCGATGGTGAAAACAGCCTGGTCTGGAATGCATATACGCTGGAGAACCGGCTTGGAAAAAACACCCGGGCGCTCTACGGCATTGATGAGGATGCGTCAGATACAGTGGACGTGATGAGTGCCCTAGATCGCATCCATATGAGCCCGGATGTGAAGAAGACCATTTCCGCCATGGTGGGCGAAGGCGCATCCATTGTCATCACGGATGCAGGAACCGAACGCTTTACCGGGTGGAACACTGATTTCACGGTCTCGACCAACACCACAACATCCGCGCCCGCAGCAGTCGCGTCCGCAAGGAAGAAACGCGACAATGCCACCTCGCGTCGCAATGTGCAGCGCGCGTCAACAGCACGCAATAATGATCCGAACCTTCCGGGTGTGCGTCGGATCCAGTCCGTTCCGGGGCTTTGGCTGGCACGCTGATGTCAGCGAGCTATTCGAACTCGATGACCATGCCGTCAAACCCGGGCTCAACGCCATCGGGCAGTTCTTGGCGCAGGATCGCGTAATCGAGCGGTGTATGCATATGCGTCAGCACTGAATGGCGCGGTTTCAGCTTGCCGATCCATTCGAGTGTCTGAACAACGGCGAAATGGCTGAGATGGACTCGGTACTGCAATGCGTCCACGATCCAGTAATCGAGGTTACCAAGCATCGGGATTGTTTCAGCCGGAACATCGGAAATGTCCGGCGAATAACACAGCCCGCCTTTCAGCCCGTCCAGGTCACCGCCAAAGCGGAAACCGAGCGAATGGATATTGCCATGCTCCTGCAGGACCGGGAGCAGGTCGATCCGGCCCCCCTTCCCGTCAATCGCGAACTGTTCGCCGGCCCTTATTTCATGTGAATTCAGGATCGGCGGATAATTGCTGCCGGGCGGCGTTTCGTAGCAATAGCCAAAGGCGGTATGCAGCCGGTCCAGCGTCGCGGTATCGGCATAGGTGTCGATCCGCTTGCGCTGTGAAAGTGCAAAGCCGCGCAGGTCATCAATGCCGTGAATATGGTCTGCATGGGCATGCGTGTAGACTACGGCATCGATTTCGGTGACACCTGCCGCCAGCATCTGTTCACGAAAGTCGGGACTGGTATCAACCACAACAACCGTTCGGCCTTCGACACCAATCCGCTCGATCAGAGCCGAACAGCGCATCCGGCGGTTTTTCGGATTGGCCGGGTCGCAGGCACCCCAATCACCATTAACGCGCGGAACCCCGGGTGATGAGCCGCAGCCAAGAATTGTAAAACGCCAGGTCA
>JAGRLM010000008.1 GCA_020441795.1 Nitratireductor sp. | reverse complement strand
GTCGTGGTGGTCGAGATGGCACAGATCACGCCGCCTATCGGCTTCAACCTGTTTGTCATGCAATGCATGACAGGGCATGAAATGAACTTCATCGCCAGGGCAGCATTCCCGATGTTCCTGATCATGGTAATCATGGTATTCGTGCTGATCGCCTTCCCCGACCTGGCCACCTGGTTGCCTGACAATATCAGGCAGCAAGCGGCAGGTTGACCTCCCGGTGGAAACGGCCTTCACCCATGTGATTGCTTCGCCCTGGACTGCACTGGCGGTCATGGCATGTGTCATTGCTGCATCGGTCGTGCAGTTCGGCCTTGGCATGGGATTTGGGCTTACGGCAGCGCCCCTGCTGGCCCTGATCGACCCACAGCTTGTACCGGCATCCACGCTTTTCATCGGCCTTGCTTCCTCGGCACTGGGTGCATGGAACGAGCGCTCCCGCATCGTGTGGAACGAGGTATGGCTCGCTGCCCTGGGTCGGGCTGTCGGTGTGGGTGTTGCAATTGCGATTCTGGCAACACTGACCAGTCGCGACACCTTCATCCTGGTTTTCGGCATCATGATCGCCATCGCCGTCATCATGTCGGTGATTGGCTTGCGCATTCCCTTTTCGCGCAACAGCCTGCTGGCAATGGCCACATTGTCGGGGACCATGGGAACGATCACTTCGGTTGGCGCTCCACCGCTCGCCATCGTCTATCAGGACCGTTCATCAAGCGAGGCACGGCCAACGCTGGCTGCCTTCTTCGCCATCGGCTGTACCATGTCGCTTGCAGGGCTATATGGCAGCGGATGGGCCGGACAACGCGACTTCCTGCTGGCCCTTTTCATGATACCGGGAATGATCATCGGCGCAGTCATCGCGAACAGGCTTCGGGACCGCTTCGACAAGCGCTACCGCCCTGCCCTGCTTGCGATCAGCGGAGCCGCAGCGGTCATTCTCATTCTGCGGGCACTGCTGTGACGGTGCTGATACGATTACTGGGGCTTGCAGCGCGCCATGGCCGCCTCATGCTCATTGCCGGCCTCATCGCAGGTATCCTGCTTCCCGGCCTTGCCCATGCCATGCGGCCCTGGTTGCAGGAACTCGTCGCAGGTCTGTTATTCGTGACGGCTCTGCGCATCGGACCCAGACAGGCACTGGGCGCGATCAGTGACCTGCCGGCAGTAACCATGGTCGCGCTGGGCTATCAACTGGTCCTGCCCCTGCTGCTGGCAGCAATCCTGCTTGCCTGCGGCTGGGCAGATACCAGACTTGGCATCGCATTGGTGCTGATGCTGTCTGCCGCATCGATATCGGGCGCACCCAGCCTGACCATTCTGACGGGTCACGACCCGGCCCCGGCATTGCGCATTCTGGTCATTGGCACAGCGATCCTGCCGCTGACGGTTCTGCCGGTATTTGCGCTCCTGCCCGCCTTTGCCGGCGCTGGCCAGATATTGGCGAGTGCCGGATGGCTGTTCCTGGTGATAGCGATTGCATCCTCTGCTGCATTTGCAATTCGCGGATACTGGCTGAGACAGCCGGACAGGGAAACCATCGCAGCCCTTGACGGCATGTCAGCCATCGCGATGGCTATCGTTGTCGTGGCGCTGATGTCGTCAGTCGGACCAGCACTGCTTAACGCCCCGCTTGATCTTCTTCCCTGGCTTTTGGCAGCCTGCCTCGCCAATCTGGGAATGCAGGTCATGGCATCCATGGTCTTGCGTCATACGCCGCTGCGCGACCAGCTTGTTCCGCTGTCAATTGTTGCAGGTAACCGCAATATCGCGCTGTTTCTGGTCGCCCTGCCGCCCTCGCTGACGGATCCGCTGCTCTTGTTCATCGGCTGCTACCAGATACCGATGTATCTGACGCCCATCCTGTTGCAGCACTTCTATGGCCGTCCGGATGCCTAGCCTGCAACCTGATCAAGAATTGAAACCGGTCGAAAGCAGCCCTAGGGTCAGGACCCATTGATTTGGCTGCAATGGTCGGAGGGGGCTTGTTCGGATACGCGGAGCAAGTTCGCCGGAAGGCTGTAGCCTTTCAAGGACTTGCGACAACGTGTTCCGGGCAAATCCACCCGATCCAAAGGACGATCGATCTGACGGCGATCTGCTGCGTTAAAACCCTTGACCGGGGGAAGAACCCGCCTTGCGGGTTTTTCCTTGCATATCGTGTCATGTCGAACGCCATTTCAGTCAAATCAATGAGTCCTGACCCTAGGGGCAAACCGTTCCGCCATTGGCATAGGTGAAGCATTCACCCCTGGCGATGGCACAGCTTCCCTGGCACTGGTCAATGGCTTCGCTGCACCCGGCATAGAATGTTTCATCCGCATTCGGGTTTCGGGCAACCTCTGCGATGCACTGGTCATAGCTGGTGCGGCAGCGGTCCTCGCAACTCCCCGCATGCTGTGCAACCTGCGCCGGACAAGTGGCAACATTGTTGCGGTCAAATACCTGGAAACTGCTGTAGTTGCCGCCGTCATTCCTGCATTGGCCTTGCGTACCGACTTCGCAAAACGCACCAATACCGCTCTGGCAATTGGCTCCAAGCTGGGTCGCACCCTGCTCACTGATGTCCTGGCCGATATTGCAACTGTCCGCGTCGCGCTGAATGCCGTTGGCATCATAGTAGCATACGAGCGCCTGTTTGATCTGCGGTTCCTGCGGAGGTGTGACAGGCACCTGACCATCACCACCCAACTGATTGCCACCAATCTGCTCCTGCTGCAGGAGCACGAACTGGCCGTTCTGCATCACGAAATTGTAGCGAGAGAGCGGTTCCTGCTCGTTCAGCAATCCGGTCAGCACCAGCAGGTTGCTGTCAGCTTGGAATTCGATCGGATTGGCATTGTCACCAGCCTCGAACCAGCAACAGATCGTCCCCGGCAGGAACTGGACCTCGCCAGTACGCACATTCACAGCCGCTCCCATCAGGCAACTTGAACCGCATCCCCAGGTCGCCAGCACATATTCCCCTGCAAAATTGACCGGAGCTCGCGCTGCCTCCCTGATGCGGGTGCGATAGGTTCGGGCATCGGGATGCGAGTTGAGATCGGGCGGCTGGCTCGGCCCGTAATAGATGTCAGCAGGATAATCGCGGAACTGGAAGCCTTGCGCTCCGGCCACACCAATGGTGAGAAGCAGCAGCAACACCATTGCCGACAAGGGCAGAAATGCGCGCTCAATTGCAGTTTTCCAGATCATAATCCAACCTTGAAGGCAGGCCCCTGACCTGCTTCCCCGCGCTGTATGCGCGGGGAGACATTATGAAAAATTTCAGATTGTAAAGATCAGCTCGGCAGGAAGCCCTTGACCCTCAGGCTGCCCTGGTCCTTCGGCTTCTGGCAATTGCCGCGTCCGTATGTACCTTCAAACGGTCCCGTGCAAACCAGGCCATCATCACACATCGGCTGACCACCATCACGACCGGCAATGGTATCGCAGGGCTCGCCGTCGCCTGCAGCCATTGCAGGTGAACCGGCAAAGCAGCCGACAAAAAACATCGCAGCAAACAGTTTACAGGCGATCTGAACCGGCCGCGACTCGGGCGCGGAAAACAACATGTTCATGGGTTTGTTCCTTTTGACGTGATCTTGAACGCGGGCTTTGCCAGCCCGCAGGGCCTTTGGCGAGACGGCGATCAGTCAGTGCAAACCCTTGGTTTAAGTCGCATCACCTGAAGCGTGGCTGCTGTCGTCAGTTCGAGCCTATGTGAGGTTGGCAGCCGACGCAAACGCTAAAGTTACGTTTGCTGACAAATTGACGCCGGATGTCGAGCGCCTGTCAGGTAACCCTGTTGGTCTGACGATAAGTCGGCTTGTCCCACAATCTCTTGTCGAGGATTTCCTGCAGGATATCGCTGGCGCGCTCGACATCCTCCTTGTCGATGTAAAGCGGGGTGAAACCGAAGCGCATGATATTGGGCGCACGGAAATCGCCGATCACACCATGATCGACAAGCGCCTGAACAACCGCATACCCGTTTTCAAATGCGAATGAGACCTGGCTCCCGCGCTCTTGCGCATTTCTGGGGCTTGCCAGCGTCAATTGCGGGCATTGTGCTTCCACCCTTGCGATGAACAGATCGCTCAGATCCATCGAGCGCTGTCGAAGCGCCTGCATGTCCACCCCGTCCCAGATTTTCAGCGCCTCTTCCAGCGCAGTCATCTGGATCACCGGCGGTGTGCCGACCCGCATCCGCTCGATGCCGGGTGCCGGCCTGTAGTCCAGTTCGAACGCGAAGGGCGCATCATGCCCCAACCAGCCCGAAAGCACGGGCCGAACCTGTGCCATGATATCGGGACGAACATAGACAAATGCCGGCGCGCCTGGCCCGCCATTGAGATATTTGTAGGTGCAACCAACCGCAAATTCGCAATTCGATCTTGCTAGGTCCACCGGAACTGCCCCGGCGCTATGCGCGAGATCCCAGATCACGACAGCACCTTTTGCATGGGCAATGCGGGTGATCGCATCCATGTCATGCTTGCGGCCGGTTCGATAATCGACCTCGGTCAGCATTACTGCGGCAATGCTCTCGTCGATATTGGCAGCGACCTCACCGGGCGCGACGATCCGCAGTTCATGCCCCTTGTCGAGTGTATCCAGAAGCCCCCGCGCCATATAGAGATCGGTCGGGAAATTGCCGCTGTCCGAAAGAACCACCTTGCGGTCCGGGCGCATTTCCAGTGCTGCCGACAAGGCCTGGAAAACCTTGATCGACAAGGTGTCGCCGACAACAACAGAACCCTCCGCCGCACCGATCAGGGCAGCAATCCGGTTGCCGACGCGAAGCGGCTGCTCCATCCATCCGGCATAGTTCCATCCGCGGATAAGCTGCTCGCCCCATTCCTGCGATATCATTTGCGAAATTCGCGGCGCTACCGACTTTGGCAGGGGCCCAAGCGAATTGCCATCCAGATAAATGACCCCTTGTGGCAATTCGAACAGATGTTTGACGGGTAGGTTCTTCATTTTCATTTCCTGCATTTTCAAAGCCCGCCGCGCAGATGCCAAAGTTCGGGGAACAGTTCGACCTCAAGCATCTTGCGCAGATATTGAACGCCACTGGTGCCGCCCGATCCGCGCTTGAAGCCGATCACCCGCTCGACCGTTGTCACATGGTTGAAGCGCCAGCGACGAAAATAGTCTTCCAGATCAACCAGCTTTTCAGCCAGTTCATACAGTTCCCAGTATTTTTCCGGTGCCTTGTAGACCTGTGTCCAGGCTTGCTGAACCATCGCGTCGGCCTGATGCGGCGAATCCATGCGGTAAACCGAAGGCGAAAACGCGATCCCCGTCTGCGCCGAAACAGCGTCAAGGGCGACGTGATAAAGGCTCGGCCGCGCCAGTTCCCCGGCCAGCAATGCATGATGTTCGGCGCGATGCTCATGCACCTTCATCAAATGTGTATTGCGATTGCCCAGGGCATATTCGATCAGGCGATACTGGTAGGACTGGAAGCCCGAGGAGTGGCCCAGCGCCTCGCGAAACCGCGTATAGTCGCTCGGCGTCATGGTGCGAAGCACGTCCCAGGCAGAATTCAACTGGTCAAAGATACGGGCAACACGGGTCAGCATCTTGAACGCTGGCTGAAAATCCTGGGCCTTCAGCAATTGCCTCGCCACGCCGATCTCATGCAGTGCCAAACGCATCCACAATTCGCTGGTCTGGTGCTGGATGATGAACAGCATTTCGTCATGGGCGTCGGAAAGCGGCTTCTGAGCTGCCAGGACGAGGTCAAGATGCAGGTAATCGCCATAACTCATGTCCCTTGCAAAGGACATCTTTGCACCATCGCCTTGAGGATCATATCCTTCTGCCATGGATGCACCCCTCTTTTGCGAGATCTGTTTCACAGGTTGCGAATAGTGGTGGGTCTGGAGGGACTCGAA
>JAGRLM010000086.1 GCA_020441795.1 Nitratireductor sp. | reverse complement strand
TGGGTCTATCTCGACATCGGCAAGTTCGGCGGCCTGGCTGAAACCATGGATGAGGCAATCCGCTATTCCATCGTCACTGACCGTGACCAGGATGGCAAGAGCCCCTGCGTCCTGGCGGGCCCGACCTGCGATTCGGCAGATGTGCTGTATGAAAAGAACCCCTATGCCCTGCCGGATACCTTGCAGGCAGGTGATGAGGTCTTCATTGAGGGGACTGGCGCCTATACCTCGACCTATTCGGCCGTCGCCTTCAACGGTTTCCCGCCATTGCGCACATTCGCAATCTGAGGCTAGCACACCAGCAAGGGCCGTCATCCGGGTGGAACGGATGACGGCCCTTGCCTTTTTGCGCCGGATTTTCCATCAAGACTTCCATAGCAGAAACAGCATTGGAACATCGATGAGCGCCGCCAAACCTTTCGAACCCGTCATGACAGCCGCCGAAGTCGAAAATTTCGTCATGGCGGTTTTTCCACAATCCGACATCTATCGCTGGTTCGCCAAGGATGTGCGCCCCGGCGAAATCAGTGTCGGCATGCGCATCTCCGATCAGGACCTTCGCCCCGGCGGCACGATCTCGGGCCCGACCATGTTTGCGCTGGCTGATGTCACGGCCTATCTGCTGATCCTTGCCCATATTGGCGAAGTGGCACTTGCCGTCACGACCAGTCTGACGATCAATTTCCTCAACAAGCCGGAACCGGGAGACCTTGTGGCCCATGGCCGCCTGATCAAGCTCGGCAAGCGTCTTGCCGTCTGCGAGGTTCACATCGAGCCGGAATCAGGCGGGCCAATGGTGGCCCAGGCCACGGCAACCTATTCGATCCCGCCACGTGGCTAGCCAGGCTTGATCTGTACTTGCCTTTTCGACTCGGGATGTGGTTTGCATTCCGCCTGCAAAATGGTTCAAATCAAAATGTCAGCAAAATTGCATCTACAGCTGCTAACCCGTGAGAGTTTCGCTCCCTTTGGCGATATCATCACTACCCGTGGTGCTGATAGTTTCCTGATCAACAACGGAACGACGCGGCGCTTCCATGATCTTGCAAGGGTGGAGACGATTGGCGAAGCGCCGCGCACGCTGGTCAACATTTTCCGTGGCCAGCCTTTTGCGCCGCCAATCACAATTGCCATGCTGGAGCGCCATCCCCTTGGAAGCCAGGCATTCAATCCCTTGCATCCCCGGCCCTGGATCGTCGTGGTCGCACCTGACATCGATGGAAAACCCGGTCAGCCGCAGGGCTTTCTCGTACGGCCTGACGAGGGCGGTCTGATCGGCGTGAATTATGCGCGCAACACCTGGCATCATCCGCTGGTTTCACTGGAGGAAACCAGTGATTTTCTGGTGGTGGATCGCGGCGGCGAAGGCGTCAATCTCGAGGAATTCTTCTTCGACGAGCCTTATGTCATCACGTCGCTGGATTGCGGCTAGGGTCAAGCCCGATCGATTTGGTTGCCTGCTAAGGCAAGCAGTATTTCCGCAGCGGTCATTGCCGCGATGACTTGCGGGCGCTTGTCCTTCACTTCACTGCCGCCAATCGGGCAGGTGAGGCCCGCGGCCAGCGCCGGATCATAGCCATTGTCCGCCAGCCAGGACAGAAAGACGGCGCGTTTCGTTGCCGATCCGATCATGCCGCAATAGGCGGCATCCTTGCGAGCCAGCGCCTCCGCTGTGATCAGGAAATCCAGACTGTGCGAATGCGTCATCACGACAAAGGCACTTGTGGGTCGAGCAATCCGAACCTCGCTTTCCGGCACCGCCGAGATGACCGACTGCCCATCATGCTCGAAACCGGCAACAGCCTCGGGCCGCGAATCGATCAGCATTGCCTTGAGCGGCAAAGGAGCCAATGCCTTGGCTAGCGCCTTGCCGGTGTGCCCGGCACCGAATATCAGCACTTGCGGCAAGGCAACGTTTTCCGCCTCGCCGTCCCTTTTCAGCATTGCCAGCAATTCGGGGGTCAGGCTCTTGAGCTCAAGCCGGACCCGTCCGCCGCAGCACTGGCCGATTTCCGGTCCGAGCGGAATATCCATTGATGCGGTCTGTTCGCCCCCGGCAAGCATCTGCCTTGCCTTCTGCAAGGCAAGCCATTCCAGTTGGCCGCCACCAATCGTGCCACAGAAATCATCCGAGGTTATCGCCATGACAGCGCCACCATTGCGCGGCGCAGAACCTTGCACGGCAGCAACACTGGCAATCACGACCGGCTTGCCTTGGCCTGACCATTCACTGACTTTTACGTAATGGGAAAATTCGATTGCCAAAAGTGGTTGCGCTTTCCTAATGTGTTTCAGATTGCCAGACAGGCATTTTGACGGGCACTGGTCGGGCATTGTTGTTGTCACACTGTATCCGGTATGACCGTATGACAAGTGACTTGGTGCGGAGAGGAAATCATGGATCTTGAATTCAGTGATAGCGAAAAGGCGTTCCGCGAGGAAGTGCGCGAATTCCTGGCAAGGAAACTGCCGGAGCGCCTTTCAAACAAGGTGAAACTTGGTAAGCGGCTGACCAAGCAGGACATGGAGGAATGGCACGCGGCGCTCAACTCCAATGGCTGGCTCGCGCCGAACTGGCCCAGGGAATGGGGCGGTGCCGGCTGGTCGGCAGTCCAGAACCATATCTATGACGAAGAGGCCTGGGCAGCTGGTGCGCCGCGTGTGATTCCCTTTGGCATCAACATGCTTGCGCCGGTCCTGATCAAATTCGGATCAGAGGCGCAAAAGCAGCACTATCTGCCGCGCATTCTCGACGGAACCGACTGGTGGTGTCAGGGCTATTCCGAGCCGGG